>NZ_JBYTCE010000020.1:0-138954 GCF_058789975.1 Paenibacillus sp. FW104-T2
GTTTTATTATTATGGAGCCTAGGGGGATCGAACCCCTGACCTCATCGCTGCCAGCGATGCGCTCTCCCAGCTGAGCTAAGGCCCCACATATATATGTACTTGTCCGCTTCAGCGAAGTTCCACAGGCGACTCCTATATCATATAAAATGCAGCTTTAGCTGTCAATAACTTTTTCAGACCGCAAAGTGTTTGGAGAAGAACAACCTCTGTACAGACAAGACACTCATAATTACAAGCCCAGACTGCTCTTCTCCCTTAATCCACTTCTTTAATCGTCGAGATCCTCTTTGGACAACAACGATTTCAGTTCTTTCATGAACATATTGATGTCTTTGAATTGGCGATACACCGATGCGAACCGCACATAGGCCACTTCATCAACGGGGAACAATTGCTCCATCAACAGCTCACCAATTTGGCGGCTTTCCACTTCAGCTTCAGCAGTGTTGCGCAGTGACTTCTCCACCTCGGAAACCATCATCTCCAGCGTTTCTACAGAGACAGGACGTTTCTCACAAGCCCGGATAAGGCCACGGAGAATTTTGTCGCGACTAAACTCTTCACGGCTGCCATCTTTCTTGATGACGATCAACGGGGTTTCTTCGACCATTTCAAACGTTGTAAAACGGCGACTGCACTGCTCGCACTCACGACGACGGCGGATGGATTTTGATTCATTAGCAGGCCTAGAATCCAGAACTTTTGTACCCAGATAGGCGCAATAAGGACATTTCAACTCAGATCACTTCCCATGTTTTTCTTTTACCATAAATTCCCTGTCACTTCTAGTTATGAAAATCGCATTGAAGACACATAATACTTTTACCAACCGCGAGGAGGTGAACAGCAATGGCCCAAAACAGCAACGGTAACTCCAACAACTTGGTAGTAACTCGCGCTTCCGCAGCACTGGAGCAATTGAAATATGAAGTTGCTCAAGAACTCGGAATCAGCATCCCACAAGACGGATACCAAGGTAACATGACTTCTTACGAGAACGGTTCGATCGGTGGATACATCACGAAACGTCTGGTAACAATTGCAGAACAGCAATTGGCAGGTCAATACCAATAATATCTGCATTGTAATACGTTTAGACAGAGGAGCATGGAGCGGCCGGTGAATAACCGGCCTGCTCTGTGCTTCTACTATTAAATAAGACATACGATATCAAAATTCAATTCAAACCGATTGTACTCTAGACTACCGCATAATCCAAGCAATCAGCTATTAGAACGTATGATAGATCTTTACATACTGATTATAATAATAAATGACTCGTTGTACATAGTGCCGGGTTTCTCCAAAAGGAATATCCTTGACTGTCTCGAATGAGCCGTCCCAGACACCATCTCTGATCCATCCACTTACTTTGCCTGGTCCGGCATTGTAAGCAGCAATCATGGCCGTCTCATTCCCGTCAAACTGTTCTGAGAGGTTACGCAGGTACCATGTCCCAAGCTGAATGTTCCTGCCCGGTTCATGCTTCAGCTCCTCTAACGAGGTCCCGGGAATTTTAGCCTGCTCCATGATCCAGTTGGCCGTATCCGGCATCAGCTGCATCAGCCCGATGGCACCTCTTCTGGATTCTTTGCTTGTCTTGAAATTGGTTTCCACCTTGATGATGGAAGCGATCAGGAAAGGGTCCACCTCATAGCTCTGAGACTGCGCACGAATCTCTTCCTTGTAATGAATTGGATAAAACCACGCCATCCAGTTTGTATTCAGGAACAGCACCAATACAAATGAAACAAACATCAACAGCAGTATCCGTTTCTTGCGCAGTAACCTCATATCAGACCCTTATGCTGCAAAAATGAAATAACCTGCTGCTCCGTCTCCGACCATAAGCCGCTGTTGTCAATGACCACGTCAGCACGCTGCTTCTTATGTTCAATATCCATCTGTGCATTAATACGGGCGTCAGCCTGTTCCTCTGTCATGCCATCCCGGCTCATCAGCCGCTCCCGCTGAACGGATCTTGGGACGTAAACAACGACAACCTCATCAAATCCTTTTTCCAGACCGGATTCAAACAATAAAGGAATATCCGATACCACAAGCTTGTCCGGATAGGCTTCTTCATATGCAGCAGCACGTTCCCGCATCTCCTGGCGAATAGCCGGATGTGTAATAGCCTCGAGGGCTTTACGCTCATCGGGATTTTGAAACACAATGCTGCCCAGCTTTTTCCGGTCCAGTGTCCCGTCTTCATTTAATATGGCTTGTCCAAACCGCTGAACAGCGGCAGCCAAAACAGGATGCCCGGGCATCATGACCTCCCGGGCAATCATATCTGCATCAATCAGCAGCGCTCCCTTACTGGCAAGAAGGGCGGAAACACTGCTCTTTCCCGTTGCGATCCCGCCGGTTAAGCCAATATTCATCGTTTCACCTCATAACAGCTTCATTATTCCCATAATCATCAGTAACAACGCAGGAAGTACGGACAGTCTTCTCATCCAGCGCAGCGCTGAAAAGCGCAATCCGACTTTCATGCCGATTAACAGAAATGCGCCACTGAACAGCGCGATGACAAGTGCAGTCCACAATGTGGGGAAACCGAGCAAAGCAGCTCCGAGCCCTGCACCGAAGGCATCCAGTGACAGAGCGATTCCAAGCCACATTGCCTCCTGGGCAGAAATGCTACCCGAATTGTCCATATCCGCTTTGGAAGGACTGCGTAATATTTGAATGACGACACCTAATTTCCGCAGTTCCAGTGTAAATACCATGCGTTCCAGCGATCCACCGGATGCAGATGGTTCAAGATCAAGTGCCAGCACTTGATTTCTGCCTTTGACCGGCGCTGAATTGATTGCTTGCTCTTTATCTCCGACTGCTTCCGTTCCCTCTTCCGATTCGAGGCGATCCTTCCCCTGCTTACGGATCAACTGAATTAATGACCACGCACCGATGGCAATCAGAATAACCGCACCAACGAACGAAGCCACATCAGGAGATACCACATGGGATAACAGTACTCCCACCTGCATGGACAACGCAATGACCAACCCCGAACAAATGGAGATAACAGCAATGGATAACAGCGGGATCTTCGTCCTGCGCAGCCCGTATGTAATCCCGACACCAAAACCATCTAAACTAAGCGCCAAAGCAAGCGCCAGCAATGAAATAAAATGATGCAGCACCCCGGATTCCTCCCCTGTGCGGGAACTCGTTTCCACCTACCGTTACAGGTAGGTATTCGCCCGCTTATTTCTGCCATATCAGTATATGGAGGGAGTAATCCATGGGTGCTACGTTTTAATCATTTCGTTCATTCCGGTACAAATTAAAACCGTTAGCGTGTAAACGACAATTTTAATTTGTATCTTCTTTGGGTTACTTTAGTGGTTGGCACTTCGGACAGTAATGCGTCCCCCGACCGCCAACAACGCTTTTCTCTATCAATGTACCACACGTTGTACAAGGCTCGGATTTGCGACCATAGATTTTCAGTTGATGCTGAAACATGCCCATCTCACCTTGTCCATTAACATACGATTTGATGGAGGATCCGCCTGCATTCACGGCATCCTGCAGGGTAGCTACAATAGCCTCGTGCAGCACCGTCAATTGGGCTTCTGTCAGCGTCTTGGCAATGGTTTCGGGATGAATGCCTGCGCGAAAAAGGGCTTCGTCCACATAAATATTCCCGATGCCAACGACGTATGCCTGATTTAACAATACAGCCTTGATTTTGGTTGTCCGTTTACCAACAGCTTCACGAAATGCAGCCACGGTAAATGCCGGATCCAGCGGCTCAAGGCCGAGCTTCAACAAAGGTTTGGATACGAGCTCTTCGCCCGCTGCAAACAAATGCATGGTTCCAAACTGACGTACGTCTTTGTATCTCAATTCCGTGCCATCTGTGAAGTGAAAGATAACATGGGTATGCTTCTCCACTTCTTCGTGCTGCTCATATACGCCGTATCGACCTTCCATCCGCAGATGGGAGACCAATACCAGCCCGTCCAACAAAATCCGTAAAAACTTCCCTCTACGCTCCACTCCGATGATGGTGTGTCCTGCGAGTTCCAGTGCAAATGCATCTATATCGTCCGGCCGCTGAATAATGCGCGGCAAGTTAACAGTTACGCGTTCAATAGTCTTACCTACAACAAGCTGATTCAATGTTCTTCTGACTGTTTCGACTTCCGGTAATTCCGGCATGATGTTCTCACCTCCCCTATATTATAACGGAAGTTGAGCTTCAGCGGGACCCCTTCTTATGTCGAATCCTTGTGAGGAAATGTTTGTAAAATAACGGAAATCAACCTATTGGTTATTTGGCTTCGTACCAGTTTTCCCCGAAACTGACTTCTGCCTTAAGCGGTACCGAGAGCTCCAATGCTTTTTCCATAACGGAAGGCACCAGTTCCTTCATTAGCTCCAGCTCATCCGCAGGTACTTCAAATACAAGTTCGTCATGTACCTGAAGCAGCATGCGGCTCTTCAATTGGCGTTCACGCAGCGCTTCATCCATCTGCACCATGGCAAGCTTGATAATATCTGCGGCTGTCCCCTGGATCGGGGTATTCATCGCTGTACGCTCAGCGAAGGAACGCAGATTAAAATTGCTTGCATTGATCTCCGGCAGGTAGCGGCGGCGTTCCAGCAGCGTTTTGACAAAGCCATCCTGGCGTGCTTCCTTCACAATCTCGTCCATGTATCGACGAACGCCCTGGAACACTTCAAAGTACTGATCGATAAACTGGGCTGCCTCTTTGCGGGTAATGTTCAGATTCTGGGACAGCCCGTAGTCGCTAATGCCATACACGATTCCGAAGTTAACAGCCTTGGCCGAACGACGCATGTCGCTGTCCACTTCTTCGGCTTTCACTCCGAATACATCAGAAGCTGTTTTGGTATGAATATCCATGTCATGAACAAAAGCTTCCTTGAGCCGTTCGTCATCCGAAATATGGGCCAGTACACGCAGTTCAATCTGGGAATAGTCTGCTGCCAGAATGGACCATCCTGGCTCGGAAGGAACAAATACCTTCCGGATTTTGCGTCCTTCTTCCATCCGAATCGGAATGTTCTGCAAGTTAGGGAATTGACTGCTAAGTCGTCCCGTTGCAGCAATGGTCTGACGATAATACGTATGCACCTTGCCATCCCGATCAGAAATCTCTTTAAGCAAGCCCTCCACATAAGTGGATTGCAGTTTGGCAAGCTGACGATATTGCAGAATATGCTTGACCACATCATGATAAGGAGCCAGCTTCTCCAGTACTTCTGCATCGGTGGAGTAACCTGTTTTGGTTTTCTTCACCACAGGAAGGCCGAGTTTATCGAATAAGATCTCACCTAATTGTCTTGGGGAATTCAGATTGAATTCTGTACCGGATAGTCGGTAAATCTCCGCCATCAGCCTGCTGATCTGTTCCTCGAACTCACGTCCCAAGGCCTGCAGATCTGCTGTATTCGCTTTAATCCCCTGTTTCTCCATGTCTGCCAGAATGCGTGATAACGGCATCTCCAATTCGTGAAAGAGCGCGTTCATCTCATCATTCTCAAGTGCCTGCTCCTGAAGAGGAATAATGGCAGCCACGGCAGCAGCCTTCCGGCACAGAAAATCGCCCAGTATTTCTACATCAGGTACCTTGTATTTTGCACCTTTACCCATAACCGTGTCGTCTTCAGCCAGGGAAGGCAAGCCATACTTCGAAGTCAAGCCGCTAATGGTCTGATTGGATTCCGTCGGGTCAAGCAAGTAGGCAGCAAGCTGCACATCGAAGGATGCTCCGGCGAATTCAAGACCATGCGCGTGCAGAGCCAGATCGACGCGGTGCAGATCATAACCACGTTTGGGCTTGTCCGGATTACCAAGCCATTCACGAACCGGGGTCGCTGCTTCAGCGTTTAATACTTCCGGTGACATGAAGATATACGTTTCACCAGATCCAATCGCTACCCCAATCAATTTCGCTTGATGTGGATTTTCACCATGGGTCTCCACGTGGAGAACATCAATGGATTCCAGGGAGCCAAACAGCTCACCAATCGTTTCTTCTGTAGCAACCGTGGATTCCACTTCGGCAGCCGGTACCGCTTCAGCTGCAGAGCCTGCACTCCCACTGAATGACAAGCGTTCAAGCAAGGATTTGAATTCAAGCTTGGCCAGTGCTGGCCCTGCCTGTTCTTCTTTTAACCCGGCGAACTGCATGTCATCCCAGGTTTGTTCCAGTGGCACTTCGCGGTGAATGGTCGCCAGCTGTTTGCTCATCCGGGCATCTTCGGCATGTGCCTCAATCTTCTCTTTCATTTTACCTTTCAATTCACCTGTGCCGTTCAATACTTCCTCGACAGAACCGAATTGATGCAGAAGTTTCAAGGCAGTCTTCTCTCCAACTCCCGGAATACCCGGAATATTATCCGACGCATCGCCCATTAGGCCTTTAAGATCGATGATTTGGAGTGGCGTCAGACCATACCGTTCCTTAATTTGAGCAGGGTCATACAGTTCAATTTCCGTTACCCCTTTGCGCGTGAGACCGATATGTACATGTTCGGAGGCAAGCTGCAGCATATCCTTGTCACCCGATACAACCAGTACCTGTCTTCCAGCCTCGTCTGCGCGTTTTGTTAACGTTCCGATGATATCATCCGCTTCAAACCCGGCCAGCTCAAACTGGGCAATACCCAATCCTTGCAGCAATTCTTTGAGTAATGGAAACTGTTCCGACAGCTCGGGTGGTGTTTTTTCGCGGCCACCCTTATACTCCTGATAACCCTCGTGACGGAAAGTGACCTTACCGGCATCAAATGCTACCATAACATGGGTCGGCTTATGCTCTTCCAGCAATCGGAGCAGCATGGTGGTGAAGCCATACACCGCATTGGTATGCAATCCTTTTGAATTCGTCAGAGGGGGCATTGCAAAAAACGCCCGGTAAATAATGCTATTTCCATCTATGAGAATAAACTTTTCCATTCCAGCACCTCACGTATCGTATGGTCAAACCCTCAAGTACATCTACTCTCATGATAACATACACACCTGTTACAACAAAAAAGATTGATCATCTTTTTACACATTCCATCCAGCAAAAAAAGAACTCTCTCCACAGACAGCCTGTCGCTTGCAGGCCGCCGGGAGAAAGTCCCTTGTTTTTGCAGCAAATCGTCCCCAATTCCAATGATTTGCCGTTACTGATTATTGGTTCAAATCCGGGCGCTTACCTGTTACCAGATAAACCGTGCTCTCCCCAATGTTGGTTGCATGATCGCCTATGCGTTCAATATACCGTCCTACCAACATGAGCAGCATGGCTTGAGAAGCCTGAGTTGGATGCGAGGTCATGAAACTGTATAGATCGCCAATCATATGACTGTACAGCTGATCAACCTGGTCATCCGTTTGTGCCATTTTGTAAGCCAGATCCGTATTTTCCTTCAGGAATGACTCGATGGATTCATCAATCATCTCTTTGACGATTTCCGCCATACGCGGGATATCCACAAGTGGCTTAATCAGCTCCTGGCCTTCCATACGAAGCGTAACTTTGGCAACGTCCAAGGCGAGATCGCCCATACGCTCGAGATCACTTGAGATTTTGAACGCCACAATAATACGGCGCAAATCCTTCGCGACTGGCTGCTGGGTAATAATCAGCTTGGAGCCCAGTTCCATGATTTTGTCTTCCAGCGCATTCAGATTCGCATCATTCTTGATGATGACCTGAGCTTTCTCGGCATCCAATGTCCGTAAACTCTCAATGGCACCATCCAATGCCGTTCCTACATGCTCACCCATTTGCCGAAGCAAAATGCGAAGCTCTTCAAGCTCCTGATCAAATTCTTTCCTGCGAATCATAGGTTTCCATGTCCCCCTTGTCCATCATCTCCGGATACGCCGGGTTCGTTCGAATTCAGCTTGCTTAACCGAACCGTCCGGATATATAATCCTCGGTTCGGGAATCCTGGGGCGTGGAGAACAGCGTTTCTGTATCAGCGGCCTCCACAACTTCACCATTCAGGAAAAATACAGTCTTACCCGATACGCGGGCAGCCTGATGCATGTTATGGGTTACCATGACGATGGTGTACTTGTTGTGCAGTTCCTTGACCAGTTCCTCGATCTTTAATGTCGAGATGGGGTCCAGGGCCGAAGTGGCTTCATCCATCAGCAGTACATCAGGCTGTACCGCGAGGGCTCGTGCAATACAGAGTCGCTGCTGTTGACCGCCGGACAGACTAAGCGCCGATTTTTTGAGTACATCCTTGACTTCATCCCACAATGCAGCGTGCACAAGACTTTGCTCAACCAACTGGTCCAGCTCCGCCTTCTGGGTAACACCGTGCAAACGTGGGCCGTATGCGACATTATCATAGATTGATTTTGGAAAAGGATTGGGCTGCTGAAACACCATGCCTACTCGTTTGCGCAGCGTTTCAACTTCGATTTCATTACTGTAGATATCCGATCCATCGAGCAGAACTTGTCCCTCGACACGTACTCCTGGAATCATGTCATTCATCCGGTTTAATGTACGGAGCAACGTGGATTTACCACAACCTGAGGGTCCAATGAATGCAGTTACGGTTCGTTCCGGCAGGTCCATTGATATATTTTTAAGCGCATGATGCGTATCATAGTACAAATTAAGTCCTTCAATGTGAATGAGTTCCTTCATGGATGTTCACTTCTCCTTCGCTGGAGGGACAAACCAAGCTCCCTTTACGTTGAGGCCGAGGTCAGATCAATATTTTCAGCATCTCGGTCATCCTTAATATCCTACCTTCTTATTGTAAAAAGAGTATCACTTTCATGTTAACGGAATGTAAAAAGACATCCTTCAACAAGCCATGACCTTCCCACTCCGATCATAGATGGTAAATGATGTCTATCTTTGTTTACAATTCTCCCCCAGAAATCATAGAATCCAGTTTTTTTCGGATATAATCCGCCACTTCTCCAGTCTGCTTGCCTTCCTCTGCGATGTTGGCAGAAATATGCAGCATACCTTCCACGGCGGAGTTTAAACGATTGAAAGCTGCACTTCCTTCAGTAACATGTACGGAGCTGTCGTCAATTTCAGCAGCACTGGCGCGAACCAGTTCAACGGTTTGTCTGGTTAATTCACCGATTCCTTCGAGTAATGAGGACATATCTCCCGCAACCTCACGAGTTTGTTTGGCTAAGGCCCGAATCTCGCTGGCAACAACCTGGAAGCCTCGCCCATACTCGCCAGCGTGAGCTGCCTCGATGGAAGCATTCATCGCAAGCAACGCACTCTGATCGGCCAGAGAACGAATGGAACGTGCCATGCCCGCTCCGGTTTCTATTGAGGTCAGCATATCATTCGCATGCTTGCGCTGTCCCCCCATATGCTGATGTACGCGGTTATACGAAGCCTCAACCTGCATGAGACTGCTTGCGCCCTGTTCAGACAATTGAATAATTTGCTTCGCATCTTCTCCCGCCTTTCCAGCGGATTGAACCAGTTTCGTAATCGACTCATGAATCCGGGATATTTCTTTCTGGCTCTCGGTAATGGTGTGAACACGTTCTTCTCCAGCCTGGTGCTGCATCCTTCTGGAAAGGGACATGAGATCCCGCATGGTTAATACACCAAGCAGCCTGTTCTCCTCCGTTACAATGATGCAATCATAGAAATGATCCTCACTTCGTGACAAGGCTACATCAATCACTTCTGGCGCATCAGCTAGTACATCCACGACTACCGGAGATGAATTAGCAACATGCGATATGGACTTGCGATAAAACAAGTCAGCGGCGAAACGCCCATTCAGTATTCGATACAAGGTTTCCCGCATCAATAACCCCAGCGGGCGATTCTGATCGTCACCCAATACAACACATGGATATTTCTGTTCCTGGCTCAGTATGCTGGCAGCCTCTCCACAGGTGGTATGCACCCCCACCATGGGAACCTGACGGCAGTATTCTCGGATGGACACCTGGTTGTTAAGGGTTAATTCTGTAAGATCATCCGGAGTTAAACGAATCGAATCATCCTCATGCTTATATGTATCTATTACGGATAGATCAGGCTTCTCTTCGAGCAACGTGGGCATAAATGCGCAATCTCCTTTACGTATGAGCTCCGTCCTGAGATGGGTTATGTAGGTCCTAAGAATCACTCGGACAAGTTCATGCTACTCCCTCTATGTAAAGGAAAATAAAGGTTTATGTAAATTGAACGTAAAATAAAACTCCCCGATCATTACGAACTTGAATGATGGGGAGTTTTTCTTTTTACAACCAGTTTATAACCTACACCTCGAATGGAATCAATGTGTACGGATTCCGGGTCCAGCTCCAGCTTTTTACGCAATGAACTTACATGAACGTCTACAGTGCGCTGGCCTCCAATATAGTCAAAGCCCCAGACAGCATTCATCAGGTCATCACGTGTAAGAACAACGCCTGGCTTCTTGGCCAAATAGAGCAGAACTTCAAATTCTTTGGGACGCAGACTTATGGATTGTCCACCCAGCGTCACTTCATACTTCAGTGGATAGATCTCAAGTTCGCCCAATACAATTCGTGAACCATCCTTGTCCTCTGGCTGCGGCAGGTCATCACCATTGGAATATCTTCTTAATACGGCGTCCACCCTGGCCAGCAGTTCCGACACGCCAAAGGGCTTCGTGATATAGTCGTCAGCTCCGGATTTCAGACCCTGTACCACCTCGGCTTCACCGTTCTTCGCCGTAAGGATGATGACGGGTGTAGTTACACCCTGAACTCTTAATTTGTTCAGAATATCAAGACCGTTCATTCCGGGCAGCATCAGATCCAGCAGAATCAAATCAAAGTCCTGCGAAACTGCACGGTCATATCCTGAAGATCCATGATCCTCAGCGGTAACGTCATAACCTTCCTGTGTCAGGTTGTACGTAAGCAATCTCGATAATGTAGGTTCATCTTCAATAACTAGCAAACGCTGTGCCATGATACCCCTTCTCTCCTTATAGGTTGTCTGTTGCCACAACACTTTTTATATCATAGCACTTATTTGTTAACGCTGTGTAAAGCAATTTATTCGATTTTACAATTCACTTCTTCAGGCCTAGATTTCTTCATCCTGTATCAGGGGAAGGATGACCTTGAACGTTGTACCCATGCCAAGTTCACTCTCAACCGATAACTTGCCGTGGTGCAGCTCAACCAGATGTTTTACAATGGACAATCCTAACCCGGTACCACCAGAGTTGCGTGATCTTCCTTTGTCTACCCGGTAGAAACGTTCAAAAATTCTCGGCAGGTCCTTCTTCGGAATACCAATTCCGGTGTCCGATACTGCAAATACCACCTGTTCCTCGGCTTCACCATGCTCGACCGACACCTGTAATTTGACACGTCCACCCTCAGGGGTGTAGTTAATCCCGTTCGAGAGCAGGTTAATGAAGATCTGTTTCATTTTATCCTCGTCGGCTTCGATATACAGCTCCTCAGGCACAAACATTTGCAGTCGAATCTGCTTCTTCTCTGCCACTTTGGATAGTGTACCCAGAACCATCTCGAAGAACGAATGCACATGTACAGGAGAACATTGCAGCGGTGCCCGCTTGGATTCGATCTTGGATAACTCCAGAATATCCCCGATTAACCGGTTCAATCGATCGCCTTCGTCATAGATGATCTGCAAGAATGACCGTTCCGTCTCTTTGTCCTGCACTCCCCCGCTGAGCAGCGTCTCAGCAAACCCTTTGACCGCGGCCACAGGAGTCTTCAATTCATGGGAAACATTCGCAACGAACTCACTGCGCATTGACTCCAGTCTGCGTATCGCCGTAACATCCTGCAAAAGGAACAGCATCCCGCGGTATCCGCCATCATCTTCGGTCATCGGAACACCGTCAATACGAATCAGGCGTTCCTCCGGGTTAAAAATACTTACCTCCTCATGCATCCGTCCCTGAACAGCTACACTTTCTTCTATCGTCCGCGTTAATTCATAATGTTTCTTCAATTCAATATAGGGTTTACCTGTCACGCGTTCCGATTGAATACCAAGCATACGCTCTGCTTCCCGGTTAACCAGTGCTATGGATTGGGACGCATCAATCATGACAATGCCGCCTGCCATGTTGGCGAGGACACTCTGGAGTAATGCCTCATTATCACGAATCGTTTTGAGCTGTGTCTGTAGGCTGTCAGCCATTCCATTAATCGCCAGCCCAAGCTGTCCAATTTCGTCTCTGCGTGTGACCTCTACCCTGGCATCATACTCCAGTTTGGTAATTCGGTGAGCTACCTTCGTGATGTGTTCAATCGGTGAGGTTAAACCCCGAGCAACCCGGTAACTGACCAGAGCCACAATCAGGAACAACAGTCCCAAGGCTACAAACATGATTAACCAGCCGCGCTGTAATCCCTGGTCCACAGCAGCCAAACTCATCGATAATCGGATGTAACCATCGAATTCTCCGCCTGGCACTTCGACCATGTCACTTTGATCCGAGTTCACGGGTAGAGCGACATATAACATATCTTCTCCCAGTGTCTCACTAAATCGGATGGACTGGCCATAACCATCGCCGACTGCACCCTTGATTTCTTCCCGGTCCAGGTGATTATCCATTGTAGCGGGATCACTCTCTGAATCTCCAATGACCGTTCCATCCCGATTAATAAACGTTACCCTTGAATCGGTGAGCTTTTCCAGCTCGCCTGCCCGATCCGAATAGTACTTTCTTGTTTCTGCCGAGGTTGGATCGGTCGCATCGTGGAAAGGAAACGTTGCTTTGAGCAAATTGATTTCGCGCACCATCGTTTGCTCCAGTGCGGTGGTGTGTGTTGTTTTAAATACTCTGCCCATCGTATATCCAGCCACAATGACGGATACACCAATCAATATCATCATGATGATGGAAAGGCGAACTCGAAACGGTCTCATTAATCTCTTCCTTTTTAGTTAATCTCAATTATAGGTTAGTTAACTCTATCCGATCGCCACGTGTACCTGGCAGTGAAACAACTAGAAACTCTACTTCATTTGCACTTGTATTTTGCATCTGATGAGGAACTCCCGGTGGAATCTCCAGTCCTTCGTGCGGCTCAAGTGTATACTCCACGCCATCAAGCTCCATGCACGCCACTCCACTAAGGATAAAAAAGAATTGGCGGCTTACGTTATGGTAATGTCGTATTTCAGCTGTTTCTGCAGGCATGCGCTCATGAATAATACTTAAACCCTCGTTCTGCACGAGATGCCATCCATCACATTGTGCACCCCATATGTAATGTGCTGCGTTTTGTTTGCTAATCTTCATGTTGTATCCTCCCGATAGGTATGTTCCGTCTATCATATCACAGTTGCCTAAGGGACAAATTGGTTTCTAATTGAAACAGATACGACATGAAGTACTTTTGCTGTACGAGGTCCAGGAGAACATGTATCAAGAATATCATGTAACTATCATTTCTGATCCTGACTTTTGTAAACATAGCACAGGAATTTGGGAACATTGTCAAAAAAACATAAAGACGTACCGCCCGCATTAGCTGAACGATACGTCCTTAGATATGTGAGTTGAAAGTATTAACTCGAACCGAGCATCATTTTATCCGTTAACGACTTCGCCACCGTTGATGTGAATGACTTGTCCACTCACATAGGATGAATCATCCGAAGCGAGATATACATATGCAGGAGCCAGCTCATCCGGTTGACCAGGACGTTTCATCGGCTGCGTAGCGCCGAACTCGCTCACCTTTTTCTCATCAAATGTCGATGGAATCAGTGGTGTCCAGATTGGGCCTGGAGCTACAGCATTTACACGAATGCCTTTTTCAACAACATTCATGGACAGGGAACGCGTGAACGACGTGATCGCTCCTTTGGTGGACGAATAGTCGAGCAGAGTTGGACTTCCTCGATAGGCTGTGATGGACGTCGTGTTGATGATTGTGCTGCCTTGCTTCAGATGTGGCATGGCTGCCTGCGTGATATAAAACATCCCGAAGATGTTGGTGCGGAACGTCCGCTCCAGCTGTTCAGGCGTAATATCCTCCAGCTGCTGCTGTGGGTGCTGCTCGGCTGCATTGTTAACCACAATATCCAGCTTGCCTAACTGCTCCACCGTCTGTTGAACAGCTTTCTTGGCAAATGAATCATCACCAATGTCTCCGGCAATCAGGATACACTTGCGTCCTTCCTGTTCCACTTGACGTTTGGTTTCTTCTGCATCCTGGTGCTCGCTCAGGTATACAATGGCTACATCCGCGCCCTCTTTGGCATACGTAACGGCAACGGCACGTCCGATTCCACTGTCACCTCCGGTAATAAGGGCCACTTTGTCCAATAATTTGTCAGCCGCCTTGTACTGCGGTTTTTCGAACTCCGGCTTAGGGTGCATCTCCGATTCAATTCCGGGACGCTGGTCCTGGTGTTGTGCTGGCATCGTTTTTTGCGATTGTGTATTGGTTGACATTTCACATTCTCCTCTCAAAATGAATGGCTGTAAACTTCTCATTCTGTAGGATGGCATGAACAGTGCAGATTATTCCTGCTGCAGCTGACATCATCCAAAACTCACTACGGCTGTCTCGATACTTACTTACCACTCTCTTTTGGAGGTCAAACAGAAAATAGGATGAATTATAGATTACACCAATTTCGATTAATTTTCGATAATGACCTGTTTCATGACACAAATTGTATTCCTATGCCGCTTGGGCTGATGTACAATGTACAGTATACAAATGTGATTTTAGTACCTTATACCCGGTATATATCCTGCGTTCGATCAAGCATCTCAAATAACAGATTCTCAATCTGACATGGAGCCAAACAATGGAATCGCACATTAACGCTTATATATCCCTTGTAACCACCTCAGCCGTCCTGAATGTTTTTTTGTGTGTATACACCTATTTTAGAAGAGCAGAAATTTCAAGAGCCAACGTATTTATGCTCTATACGGCTGCCTTATCCGTTTATACCTTTGGTTATGCCATCGAGCTCGCCAGCAATACACTGGAACAAATGAAATTCTGGACGGTATTGGAGTACATGGGCATGCCCTTCTCCGCCTCCCTCGGCTTGATCCTGATGATCCAGTACACGGGCAAGTCACTATCGAAAAAGGCAACTGCAGCGCTGTTCGTCATTCCGACGATTACGCTCTTTATGGTGGCAACCAATGACTATCACCATTTGTTCTATAAAAAAGTATGGCTTCGAACGGATAGTTCTGTTCCTCTGATGGATATTGCCGCTGGTCAATGGTATGTTGTTCACGGAGCATTTACGTTTTCATGTCTGTTATGTGCGTGTCTGATCCTCATTGCGCAATGGAAACACACCAAGAAAATGTATCGCCGTCAGCTGCTTACATTGATTACATCCCAACTGATACCGATGACGGGTGCCTTTCTTTATTTAATGGGACTGACGCCAGGAGGAATGGATCCTGTGCCGGTACTCATGTGTGTCACTTCATCCATGTACATCTGGGCAATCCTGTCTTCTCGTCTGTTGACCATCGTTCCTATAGCCAAAGACAGTATCTTTGAGAGCATGCGCGAGGGCGTTATTGTTCTGGATGGTTCGAATCGTCTGGTCGATTACAACAAAGCGCTGCGCGATATGCTTCCTGAACTGGAGACAAGCATGGTTGGACAGCCGCTGAATGATATCTGGCTTTCACTGGCCGGAGAGACTTTTCCCGTGGAATACGGAAGGGAAGGCCTGCAGACGGATCTCTATTGGCAGTTGCATGGGCAGACGGTCTGTTATCAGGTCAGAACATCTTATGTGTATAACAAAAACGGAGAGGCCGTTGGAAGCTTGATCATGCTAATCGATATTACGGAGCAGCGGTTTCTGCAAGAACAATTGAAGCAGCTCGCTTATTTCGACGGTTTGACTAAAATATATAATCGAACGCAGTTCCTGCATAAAGGCCGTGAAATACTGAACGAGGCACAGCTTAGCCATCAGCCTGCAACTTTTATTCTATTTGATATCGATCATTTCAAACGGATCAACGACACTTATGGACACGAAGTTGGAGATCAGGCCCTTGTTCATGTCGTCTCGGTATGTAATCGTTATTTGAACTCTGAAATGGTGTTCGCCCGGTATGGCGGAGAGGAATTTGTCATTGCCCTGCCGAATGCAGCTCTTCAGGATGGAAAGCAGCTAGCCGAGCAGTTACGTGTCGCTTTGCTGAATGACCCTCTTGATGTGGAGGGAAGTCTTGTTCCGATTACTTCAAGCTTTGGGGTTGCCCAGTATAGCAGTGAAACGGATTCACTTGAATCCTTGCTTCGGGATGCCGATAGTGCATTATACGAGTCCAAACGAAATGGACGCAATGCCGTATTTGCTCATTCAGTCAGCCTTACCTAATTCAAATATCTTAAGCAAATAAAAATAGACAGCCCCGTGGGTTGTCTATTTTTATTACTAACATGATTTACCCTGTCGGGCTTGTCTACCCGCATTTTATGCAAGCGTTTTAGATTCAGGTTAACAGACTGTATCGAACAACAATCTTGCAGATAACTAGTTAGATGATCGTCCGATCAACCATAAGATAAACCATAATGAGCAAGAGGACAGCCAGTATTGTACTGAACGTACGAATCTTGCCCTGCTCCGGGCTCACATCACGGTTGCTTTTCACACCTTCTGCTGCGAGACGCAGCGGTTTACCCATAATACCGCCAATGGCAGCAATGGCGAGCAATAAAACAACAACGACACCCATCCACAGGTAAGAATACTCACCCTTGGTCATCAGATATCCGCCTGTGAGAAGCTGGATAACCAATCCATACTGGGCGATACGGTTCAAGGAACGAACCGATGTGAATGCGCCTTCCTGTGCCGCAGCATTCAGCGTGCGGATCTTACCAACAACGAACGGCAAGATCAGATAGAACCCCATGGATAGCGCTCCAATGATATGGAGCAAATACATAATCATTGTCAAAATTTCCATCCTCCTCATTATTTTCAGTGTGCTATACATCACATCCCATTATACTGGGGAACTTATCCAAAGAAAAGAAAACCTCCGGGTTTCCGGAGGTTTTCTCACTTTTCATGTTCAAGAAGTTTTCAAACTTATATGGTCACGACTGAAATGACGTTGCGAACAGAATCCGCAGATTTGTCGAGTCCCGCCTTTTCTTCAGGTGTGAGCTCGAGTTCAAATACTTTCTCAATCCCGTTACCCCCCAGAATGGTTGGCACACCGAGGAATAAGTCGTTATAACCATACTCGCCTTCCAAGTAAGCAATCACTGGGATGATCCGTTTTTTGTCCTTCAAAATGGCTTCGGTCATCTGAACCAGTGAAGCGGCTGGGGCATAATAGGCACTGCCGTTACCCAGCAGATTGACAATTTCGCCGCCGCCAACACGTGTGCGTTGTACGATGGATTCAATGCGATCTGCCGGAATCAATGTGTCAATTGGAATACCACCAACGCTCGAATAACGAACAAGTGGTACCATGTCGTCCCCGTGGCCACCAAGAACGAAACCACGAACATCCTCAACGGATACATTTAGCTCTTGCGCAATGAATGTGCAATAACGCGCTGTATCCAGGACACCGGATTGGCCGATAACTCGGTTTTTAGGAAATCCTAGTGTTTTATATGCAGCATAAGTCATCGCATCTACCGGGTTACTCAGAATAATGACGATGGAATCAGGGCAATATTTTTTCACATTTTCACACACGGACTTCACGATTCCAGCGTTGGTATTGACCAGATCATCACGGCTCATTCCCGGCTTGCGGGCAATGCCTGCAGTAATAATCACAATGTCTGAACCTGCCGCATCTTCGTAGTTTGAAGTTCCGACGATATTGCTGTCAAAGCCTTGAACAGGGCTCGCTTCCAGCATATCGAGTGCTTTACCTTTAGTCGGGTTTTCCAATTGAGGAATATCAACCAGCACAACGTCTCCAAGCTCCTTTTGGGCAAGCATTAGAGCGGTTGTTGCTCCGGTAAATCCGGCACCGACTACTGTGATTTTTTTGCGCTGAATAGTCATGCCTCTCAACTCCCCTTACAGGTTTTTAATGATTTGATCAGCGAATTCAGAGCATTTAACTTCAGTAGCACCATCCATCAGACGTGCGAAGTCATACGTTACGGTTTTGTTGTTGATGGAAGTTTCCATACCTTTGTAGATCAGGTTTGCTGCTTCTTGCCATCCCAGGTGCTCAAGCAACATAACGCCAGACAGGATAACGGAACCCGGGTTCACGACGTCTTTGTCCGCATACTTAGGTGCAGTACCGTGTGTAGCTTCGAAGATCGCATGGCCTGTTACATAGTTGATGTTCGCTCCTGGAGCGATACCGATACCACCAACTTGTGCAGCAAGGGCGTCGGACAGGTAGTCACCGTTCAGGTTCAATGTAGCAATAACATCGAATTCGCCTGGACGAGTCAATACTTGTTGCAGAGCAATGTCGGCAATCGCATCTTTAACGATGATTTTACCTGCATCTTCAGCTGCTTTTTGAGCTGCATTCGCTGCATCTGTACCTTCTTTTTCCTTGATGATGTCGTATTGTGCCCAAGTGAACACTTTATCGCCGAACTCTTCCTCAGCGACTTCATAACCCCAGTTTTTGAAGGCACCTTCAGTAAATTTCATGATGTTGCCTTTGTGTACCAATGTCACGCTCTTACGGTTGTGATCGATGGCGTATTGAACTGCTGCACGTACCAGACGTTTGGAA
The DNA here is from genome assembly GCF_058789975.1 of Paenibacillus sp. FW104-T2. Lineage (NCBI taxonomy): Bacteria > Bacillati > Bacillota > Bacilli > Caryophanales > Paenibacillaceae > Paenibacillus > Paenibacillus sp. FW104-T2. The sequence continues at coordinate 18,697 of NZ_JBYTCE010000020.1, forward strand.
CCTTCGGAAGATACTGGCTTGATACCGATACCTGAAGTTTCAGGGAAACGGATTTTGTTAACGCCCATTTCCTGTTGCAGGAACTGAATCACTTTTTTCACTTCATCGGAACCTTCAGCATACTCGATACCTGCGTAGATATCTTCTGTATTCTCACGGAAAATGACCATGTCTACCAGTTCAGGACGTTTAACCGGGGAAGGTACTCCGTCGAAATAGCGTACAGGACGCAGGCAAGTGTACAGGTCAAGCTCTTGACGCAAAGCTACGTTCAGGGAACGAATTCCGCCACCGATTGGCGTCGTCAGAGGTCCTTTGATGGCTACGATATACTCACGAATGGCTTCAAGCGTATCATTCGGCAACCACTCACCGTATGTATTGAATGCTTTCTCACCAGCAAACACTTCATACCATGCAATTTTTTTGCTGCCATCATATGCTTTTTCTACAGCTGCATCCAATACACGCTTGGAAGCTTTCCAGATGTCGCGGCCTGTACCGTCACCTTCGATAAAAGGAATGATCGGGTTATTAGGCACTTGCAGTGTTCCGTTATCAATCTGAATTTTTTCCCCTTCAGTTGGATGAGCGAATTTTTCTAATTTCATAATCATAATTCCTCCTAGAGTGTTGGTATAATTCCGGTATCATGATACCGCTTGTCTTATCGAAGGAAGGGTCTTGATGTCTGACCAGGCTTGCTGCCAGTTTTCGGGACCCTTCACCCCATCCAGTTTATTATACTGGTTTTCCGTCTATTAGCGAAGCTCAACTGAAATGTAACGTTGATCCGTTGGACCTGTATATTCTGCACGCGGACGAATAATGCGGTTATCCGCAAGCTGCTCCAGAATATGAGCTGTCCATCCGGATACCCGGCTGATGGCAAAGATCGGCGTGAACAGTTCCTGTTCGATACCCAGCTGGGTATACACGGAAGCGGAATAGAAATCCACGTTCGGCTTCAACCCTTTTTGTCCGGTAACCAGTTCTTCAATCTTCACAGACATGTCATAAAGGCGGGTGTCATTGTTCATGCTGCCCAGCTCTTTGGACATCTTCTGCAGGTGTTTGGCACGTGGATCACCATTTTTGTATACACGGTGTCCGAAGCCCATGATTTTCTCACGATTGTTCAGCTTCTCCTGAATCGCTGCTTCCAGACGATCCGGCGTGCCGATCTCATTCAACATTTTCATGACGGCTTCGTTCGCACCACCATGCAGGGGTCCCTTCAGTGCGCCAATAGCGGAAGTTACGCCTGAATAAATGTCGGAGAGCGTAGCTACGGTTACCCGTGCTGCAAACGTCGAAGCATTCAGTTCATGATCGGCGTGCAGAACCAGAGCCTGATCCAGCGCTTTAACTGCCGTATCGGAAGGTTCTTCACCTGTCATCATGTACAGGAAATTCTCAGCGATGGAAGCGCCTTCTTTAGGAGCCACAGGCTCTTTTCCCTGACGGATGCGGGCGATGGCTGCCACGATGGTTGGCAATTGAGCTTGCAACTTGACCGCTTTATTTTCATTAGCTTCAGCTGTCATCTCGTCAGCCTGCTCATCATACAGTCCCAGAGCGGATACTGCAGAACGCAGTGCTGCCATGGTACTCATGTTTTTCGGATACAATCGGATTTGTGCAATCAACTCGCTCGGAATCGGCGCGTAATCGCTCAGGCTTTTACGAAGGGATTTCAATTCATCCGTATTGGGCAATTTGCCGAACCACAGCAAATAAGCAACTTCTTCAAAGCTTGCGTGTTCAGCCAAATCGTCAATATTGTAGCCACGGTATGTAAGTACACCGTCTACAATGGAACTGATCGAAGAGGTTGTTGCAACGATGCCTTCCAGACCTTTGGTAGCTGTCATATTACATCTCTCCTTTAATAAACGAAATCAAGAAACCACAAAGCATGATGAAGCTCTTAGAAAAGCATAATAATTGGTGTTGAAAACATTTACAATTCATTAAATAGTAAAACCGTCAAAATTCGGGTTTCTTATCTGTCAATCGGTATTTCCTTATAACATCATACTGGATTTTGTCGGTTATGTGAACATCACCAAAGGCCATTCGCACATCAAACTTCTTTATCACGCCTATAAAAATAACACTGTTGCAATCGGTTTCAATATGTGTCACATTGTCCCATTTTCGTTGATGTATCAGGTGTTTGGGCTATTTTTATGTTTCATTGTGTGTCATACTGTTTCAGGCTGTTTCACCTAGATCGTGGGTGATTTGTGGTTATTTTTCATAGACAAAAGCAGGGAGCTAATCCCTGCTTTTTTTGTGGTTGCTTAAGTATTTATGAAAAAATAAGTCCGTGTAAAGGAAGGCGGTACAGACCAGCCATTTTAGCTGCTGTTTCCATGTTGAGATCCGAAGGGTTATTTTCGTATGTAACAAGTTCATCTACTGTAATGTTCAACATTTCTGATGCTTCGGACAGCGACATACCAATTTGTTCGCGTGCATTGGTCAGAGTGACCTTTTCTTCACTAGTCCTCACTAAGCTCAATAAGTACATTTTCCGCACCCCTTCTCGATGTGTGTTCGCTCCCCCTAAGAACCTATGTTCTCATTTTAAGTCAAGATACCTATATTTACAATATGAGAACAGGATTTCCGTCTTGTAATCAACATTGTACATTCGTCAACTAACCGCCTATAATAACAAGTGGAATAATTTAGGCATGAGGTGTAGATGGATGTATCCCGTACCTGGGAGGAGCCGTTTGCCATACCTCTTGGCTAAAAACAGAATTAAAGCTGTCGACTTGGCGAGAGATGTGGATATTTCACAAGGTTTTCTCTCGGAAGTCATATCAGGGAAAAAGTACTTTTCTTATCCCCTCGCAGCTAAAGTCGCCCACCGACTTGGCTGCACTATGGAAGATTTGCACGAATGGGATTAGGCAAACGGCGGAGGCGAAAGCCCCTCCTCCGGGCGGAACTTCGCCAGCAGCGAAGTTTATCCATGCATCATACTGTTTCCCCAGATATTTCATACCTCACATCTCTATTAAATCCCAAAATAAGGCTCTTGTAAAAGGTTTTTCGCCCGGCGAATTTTATCATTTCGACAACATAATTCGACAGACATTTTGCGGTTTATATGCTTACATTAATATCGTAAAAAAAATAGCCGCATAAGCGACTATCTGCTGATTCCTAGCAGCCTTTTAAATATTGTGCTTGAACTACATTTATCAGCTATTTCGGGGAACTCATCTATAATAGAATCCAATCTGTCTTTAACTAACGTGCACCTTTTTGAGTGCTTGTTGATTTCGGATTCAAAATATGCCAGTTTAAAGTTCATGTCAATTGAAGAAATCTTGTCGACGTTTATTACACTGCTTCGATCCGCGTTCCGGAAGTTATAACCACTTGAATTCAATGTATTAACCCAGTAGACCATTGTCCCCGCTAGATAATACTGATCTTTTGTGGTATGCACGATCACCATGTATGAATCTGCCTCAAGATGTGTGATGCTTCTTATCGGTACGTTAGTACCTCCGGATTTGCCATCTCTCTCTTTGGTAACAGAAAGTTCTTTTAGATCATACACAAAACCACCCCGCAACTACTATTTTTCCAGCAATTCTTTAGGTGTGTCGCCTTGATATATAAAAAGCACACTCGCAGGTGTAACGATAAGTGCAGCAAGTGAAGCCAGTCCAGTAGCAAGTCCGTATAGGTATCCTTTTTTCATCTTTTCACCTCCTTCAACTTAATAAGAGTTAGACACTGTACGAAAAATGTTACTGCTAATATAGACGACATGAACAAAAAGTTTGTTGCTATAAATATTATCGACATGAATTTTAATTTTGGATAGTGTTTTGGGTCTATTTTAGATTGTTTTTCTATCCTGGAAGGCGCATATAAATATGCAAGCAATATGCTCAGGGAGTTAAGCGAGTATACAGCCCATTCTGAGATGTCAATTAACGAAATAGTGGTAAACAAAGCTGTCGTGACAACAACGCATTTATCACCTGACTTTAAATGAATACCACCCGACACAAGTCGAAGCAATGCGAACGAAATAAGAATAATGCAAACTTCTTTGAAATGTCCGGTCCAAAGTCCAATGAATAGCGTTAGAGTAATAATAGCAATTGTGTTTATTAGTACAGCAATTGTGAAACGGAAAACGGCTGCGGATGCCGGATGGTGTGGAACACGATTTTTGAGACCCGTTGCTAAGCGCCGAGATATATTTTCAATCATTCAAAAACCCCTATCCTTTTTAACCGAAAAGTAAAGCAAATATCCGAGCGTAACACCAAACAAAATGATAAGCAGCAATAAGTTATTTGCATATAGAACAAATGAAATGATACATAAGAACAATATCATTAAGACGCTTGTGATAATCTCTTCAAGCTTGAACTTTAATTTTTCGAAAGGTATTGCAATGCCGTATCCGAATTTGTAGGGCACCACCCCTAACAAAAACACTACGATAGCCGTTGCAGTTTGAAGCGCATATCCGTTCGATAAAGTAGATTGAGCTGCTTGGATAGATCCAAAAAGGATAAAGGTTAATGCGGCCTGGACCAATCCAAATCCCGCAAAGCCTGCCAGAGTGACGATAAGCGAGCCGATCAGCGGTATTTTAACAACGACAGCATAATAGAAAACAAAGATTAGAATATTTATTAAAGGAACGTAGTTGGCTAGTGATAACTCATTCCGCAGTATGAAACTGTCAAGGTTCATTAAAAGAATAACGATTAGCGCCGACCCAGCATATTTGAATGGTTTGTACCTAAAAAGATACATACTGAGTAAGAACCAGGAGAACGCTTCAAGTGTAGAAAAAAACATAAATCCAAATGCTTCTTGCATTGTTGCTACACCGCCCCAAGAGATAATAACTTATATAGTTATTATATAAGATCCGGTGGTTATTCCATAGCCAAATTCATACAAATTCAGAGATTTGCTGAGATTATTTTTGCAATCTCTATGGATCTTTCATCTTCTTCTAACATCAGGTTGACTTTATTTTGAGTGCGTTTTATCCCAACCACCACTCCGCTGATTGATTCGTTCTCGAATGGATCGAAAAGGACAAGTTCAACCTGAATTTTTTCGGCATATGATTCTGCCAACGCCCTGGCAATTTCCTCAATAGCTTGCTCATCGAGAACAGGCTTTTCCCTACGCTGCTGTTCCCTCTTGTACTCCAATAATCTCTCCCTGTGTTCGGGTAGAATTATCCTGGAGCTTTCAAACAAACCGTTTCCAAAGAGCTTGCCCGCCATAACTAACCGCCTCCTATGCTGATGTTTGGATTGGGTTACATGCCAGGATATTATCTGCCTTAAATGTTCGTGGCTGGCCGGATAGTAGATCATCTGCCCGGATCAGGCCGGAACGAACGCTTTTAACTTGGATACGGCGTTTAGTTATCTGGCCTGTTTTGTCCTGGTAAATGATTTCAACTAACCGGCCTATGTATTTCACTGGCATGCTCAACCCCCCCAATAAGAACATATGTTTGTTTGTATTATATGCGAACCTACGTTCTGATATCAACAAGAAAATAACTCCATCAGTTTTTCACCAATGGAGTTATCAGGTTGCTTATGGTTGAACAACTTTTTCAATCTCTGCCTTTACCACTTCACTTACCACATCAGAACTTACAGCTGATCCTGTTTGTTGTTTTGGTATCTTGTCCAGCTTAACCCAGGCTTCCTGAATCTTCGCCCGTATTTCATCAGCATTGACCACGATACCCAGCGCCCTAAGTCGCTTAACGGCATAGTTAAGAGCCAAGTCCATCTTTTCAGACCCAGCTAACTCACCCAGTGCCGCCTCAGCTTTGGCGTATGCCTCTTGTGCCACACTCCATAATGTGTTTTGGATGGACTCAGCAGATGTAGCTTCTGCAGCTGCTTTACGCGCCGCGATCCAAGCGCCCAACTGCCTCCACTCCTTCAGCAAAAACCAAAACAGTAAAGCAACCAATAGGCATGCAATAGAGACAAGAACCGTTGTTACAGTAGATTGGATAATTTCGTTCATGCTTACACCTCACCTTTTTATTTGGATTGAACTTTAATGCCAGCTTCTTTGCGGTAGTTGATTACAAGCTGCCGCCAAAAGTCGTAACTGCCTTTACTGTCAGAAATATACGGTTTGTAGTACTCGTAGGCCGTCTTAGCCCAGCTTGGACACTCCATATTAGTTTTCGCTTTCTCAGCCTCAATCCACTTGGCCTGAGCATCTACAGTTGCTTGCAAATCGTCCACACGTTTCTTTTCTGATTCTGTCATCGGATCATCGCCTCCCATTTGAATTCGCATTACTTCAGCTTGTACAGCTGGTATAAATCCTTGCGCTGCTGCCAATCGTGTATTACCGTCACCGAAAAAGTTAGTTCCCGGGCACGTTTTACTGGAATGACCCTGCACGTAGTCGCCTATCCATTGTCCAGAGGACGTGTACCAAGCGTGATAGACAATATTGTTTGTGTTGACGGGTATGTTAAGTTTAATCGCCAAACAAGCGTAGAGATGCAATACAGCCTGTTTCTGCATGTCTGTCATGCGGTCACCGCCAACATCAAAGTTACCGATGATCTCCACACAGAGAGCACCCGTGTTTGCACCACGTATACCTGCAGGTGTTTGATTTAAATCTCGATCCATACTAATCGCTATCTTGCCATCTTCAAATACAGTTATGTTTTGGCCTGTGCCAGTCCAACCGTTAGCCAGGTGAGTATTACGTATACCTTCTAGCGCCTTGAAATGGTCCTGATTACGACGTGTACTGTAATTAGGAAGCCATGTGTGATGAACCTGCAGTTTATTTATCAGTCTGGTTATCTTCTGTTGTTGGAGCCACCCTTTGAATTCGGATGACTCCATCAGCAAAAAGTTACCTTTCTTCAACATCGTCTGGCTCCCCCTTCTTATCGATCTTCCGCAAGTACACAAACAGGTCATATCGCTTGGTATAAGTTAAGATAGCCAAAATGACTAGTCCTGTTGTGGTCCCAAACATGGCGATGGTCCATGCATAAGTCTGTATCGCCTCTAAAACAGCCCCTCTGCCCGTCAGAGAAGTGCTAAGACGCATCCAGATAGCAATCACCATCTTGAAGGTGTAGGCGGCCAAAAAAAAGAGCATCGCCAGCATAAAAGCACTGACAACACCCGATTTAAATCTTTCTTTAAAATACTTCCTATGAGCAACAAGGTTATACACGCCGCTAATGGCCCCGATAAAGTACAACGTAAGTAAGATCATATCAATTGTGTGCATGCTCCGTGCTTCCCCCTTTTTCATAGACCAGGTATCGTGCAAAATGATTTTGCTCAATCTTCGCCTTGATCTCTGTAGAGCATTCGCTGTAACGCTGCATCGCTAATGATGCTTTATGCTTTACCGCTTGGAGCTCCCTCTCTTTCTCTTTATCTTGACGTGGGAGTAGCCGTTTAATCCACTTTATCACCGGTTTCAGCCTCCTCGATCCTCGCCAGAATCCTTTTTTAAGTTATTAACCATATTCAGCAACGGCTCCATGAATTTTTCTCGCTCTGCATTCATTTTCTCGGTTAGTTTTTGGAGTTGTTCCTGTGCTTCGTCTCTCTCTTTCCTAGCATCAGTTATAGCCGATCTGACTAAATAGATGCATACGCCAAAAAGCACGAACATCAGCACTAAAGCAAGTCCGTACTTTTCAGCCAGCGGCAGGACTTCCTTTAATGTATCCAACCAGTTCATCCCCTCGCTCCCCTTCTCTCTCTAAAGATTAGATACAAACAGCCCCCGACCACTCCGGGAGCAAACGATGAATATTAGATTAGATAAGCATAGGGACCACCACCTTGTTTTGATACTTTGTAAGCTTATTCTTTTCCGTTCTCGTCCTGAAGTGCCACCTCAATATTCTTCTGGACAGCTTTTAGGATTTCGATTTGCTGATCCTTTCTGAACGCTCCTATAACAACATTGATTACTGCTCCGATTTCACCAACAGGATCATTTAGGTCAATCGTGCATTCTACAAGTTTTCTTGCTATCATGGCATCCTCCCAAGAGAAAAAGCCGCCCATATGGACGACTTCTATTTTGCTTATTATTTTTCTAACACTTCATTCATCTGATCAACAGCAGTTTGATATTTGGAAAGGCTTTGTTTAGCTTCGCTTATTTTGGAATTCAGATAATCTTTATTGATTAATGAATCAGGATCAGAGAGTTCCTTTTCAAAATTTGCGATAGCTGCTTCTGTTTGCGGAATTACTGATTCTGTTAAGTAGTCCCGTTTTTTCTTCACTTCAGTTACAGACATGCTTGCATATTCATTTTCACTTGGAACTGTCGTTTCAGTAGATTGTTTCTGATCCGGTTCCACAGTAATATCTATAGTTTTTTCGGTATTGTCCACAATTATTTCACCTGTCCCCACCGCACTCACCAATGAGCGTACGGGCGCGTAAGATTTCCCTTCCGCAACAATTGCTGGATCGGATAGTTTTTGACCGTTCACTGACACAGTATATTGTCCTGTTATTTTTGTTCCAATCACATTTTTAATATCATCCGCAAAAACACCAACCGGCAAGGCTACACCAAGACCTAGAATGAAACTTCCGACAGCAAGCGTGATTTTCTTCAATGTAACAACCCCCGATAAAATTTTCCTATATTATACAACGTTTATCGGATAGAGTCGTTCCATTTTTTACATCCCTACGCGAATTTGAAGATTTCTAATTGCCTCTTCTACATTCGCAATCTCACCAATACTAACATTACCGTAAAAATATGCAGATCCTTGGAACCTGATCGGGCTTGCTGAGTTGTTACTACCCAAGAACAAATTCTCAGAAAATATAGACAAGCCGGAATTGGAATAAGAATTAATTTCACCTGCATATGCACCAGAAGAGTCATAATACAATATTCCAGCGACGCCATTGTTTGATGACGTGGTAATCCTGATTCGATTTACACTGTTGCCGTCATATGTTCGAAAACCAAGAAGACTACTTTGCTCGATCCGCGGACCGGCTACAGATGTCCTTATCAAGGAACCTGTAATTGTACCACCAAGAAATTCTGAGCCTGTTATTTTCCCTTCAAACTCACCGTCAATAGCGAGAAATTTACCATCTTCAGTAACCTCAAAATAAGTGTTTGATTCATCGCCTATCTTGATGCTACCACCAATAAACTGGCCAGCCCTAACAATCCCAGTAAACTCGTACTCCTGGTTGATCGCGTCAAAATAGAGCGAATCCGTATATCCGCCGTTACCATCACCTTTTTGCATCCGGAATTCATCGGCGTTCCACTTTGATTTGGCCAACTTGTCGTAACGCTCAATCACAATGCCTTCATCAGGACCGATTTTCGTCCCATACATCCATTTATCCTTACCGACCGTTGTCGTCTGGATCCGGTATATGGTGTCTTGGATGCCTTCAATGTAATTCGCAATGACCACCTTGGAATTGATCCTCTGCCGTGGAGAGTAAGCATACTCAATAATCCGCTGTTGTTCATCAATCTGTAATTCCTCGTCAATGATGTCAACGGTATCTCCCAGTTCGAAATATTCCAAACCTTCAAACTCGGGTAACGTGTTCAGTTCCACAACATCGATTTCGTATGATGTCAGAACCTCTCCAGATTGGCCGTTAACGTCTTTTACGATTCCTTGCAGATTTTTACCTAGACGGAACTGAACGCCCCTGTCTTGGCCTCTTCTGGCAAGTAAGGACACGGTATACTTGTCAAACTTCAACTCTCCTCCTGCAGAAGCCGCAATTTCAAAAAGAATCGATCGTGCAGTTGCGTTTTCTTTCAATTCCACGCTGACCACATTCGGGATCTCTACAGTGCCGATCGTAAATGCTGTTCCTTGCAGGGCCATGGACATCAGCTGCGCCGGTGGTCCGGAATGAATGAAACTATCCTCGAAAACGTGAAAGAGCAGATCATAAGAGACCTGCTCACATTCCACTGTAATCAGCACTTGTCCGTTTTCTGAACGGGTCCGGCGATGTTTGACGATGTTGAAGTATTGGCCTTCAACTTCCACAAGGTTAGCAGTGTCGATGTATTGGCTTTTTTCATCGTCCATGTAGACTGCAAATTTAAAGGTATATGAACCGTTTATTTGTTCGGTTATTTCGTCGTTTAAATAGTCATCTATCACGGCTAAAGGCTGGTATGACTGATTTAGAATGGTTATCAATACATATACCCCCTAAAATTCCGCATCTAAAATCAGAATACGGTTAGCTGTGCCATTTGCTATTAACCGATAAGGCCTGAACTGGATGAGTCCTGTTGAAAAACAACTAAGAGTAATGTTTTTTCTTGTGCTCCTCGTGGTGACAACTGACATAGATGTAACAACGGGCGCAGTTACACCATCATTTATCAAGAAGTCTGCTGCTGACGCCCTTAACGTAGGTACTCTTCTCATTTCAGTTGGCAAATGGATTACTCCTTGGAATTGCGTGTCAGATACAGCGAATCCGTTTGCGTACGTTGCTGATATGGCCTCGTCTGTGTAGGCTATGCAGTATCTCTCACATAACATTTTTTCCTCAGTTATAAGCCGCGGAGAATATGGCAACGGAATTTGTCCCAGGTTAAGTTGCATTTGTGATAGGTAGAGTTTGTTTACACCGCTACTTACAGGGATGGATATGGAGAATTCAAGGTAATTGTTTAAGCCAATTGTTTTCCCGTCTATGTTGGGAACTTTGATTGTGCCCTCGAATTTCACCCATTCGCCTCTCACCGTTACTGCACGTGCGACCGATGACACAGCTGCACTACCACCACTACCAAAATTTTGATATGCATAAACAGTAATAGGAAAAGTTCCAGCATCACATTTGGCGTAGAAACTAAACGAAATATATTCATCGCTAAAAGTTTTAACATCTTCAATGCGTTGCGAGAAGAACGTGCTCCCGGACCCTACATTCGATCGATTGATCACAGCAACATTAGCTGGATTGTTTGGTAAGTATCTTCTCTCGCTTGTGGCATCCATTCGTTCTAAGGTTGCAGTGTTACCGGTGCCCGGCGTAAAGTACCAACGATCCGCTGCATAACCTGCGCTATTAAACGAGTCTCCTCTTTGCCAGATATCAAAAGAACCATTAATTAAAGCCTGTCTATTCACTCCGTATTTCGGTTCTAATTGATTCGGATGATCAGCCTTATCAAAGAACGTTACGATAGATGTTTTTCTTGGTGCTGTATCATTGTCAGCGATTCCTGTTCTTGTGGTATACAACACACCGACAACATCCAAACTTCCCGGCTTCATGGGTACAGCTGTGACATACCCTGAATCAATAGCCGTTGACGGAGATGATGTATAGTCTATGATTGTTGGATTCGGCCAAGATGTTGGTTTGTTGAAAATAAAATCAGCATCAACCACTCTCTTTTTAAGCACGTTAGACCTTCTATCGGTATAATAAAGGGCAATCGTTCCGTTAGCGCTAAGATATACCGGGAAAGCATTATGAGCGATGCAATCCGAGATATTGGTGAGGCTGTACTTCCATGTTTGCCCGTAATCCGTAGATGTCAACTGATACGGATTTCCATTTTGGTGCCTCCCAATGGCTAAGATCCTGCCGACCCCAAGATAACAGGTCCTTACTTCCCAAGGGAAACTGTTAAAGTCCAATGTGCCCATTGGCACAATTGGTGCCGAGCTGTTCCAAGTGACGCCACCATCAGTAGAGAAAATAGCATATGTTCCAAACTGACTACTTATTTCACAATCTTTGATCAGCATTAACCTTCCATCTTCAAACTCGATAGGAACATTCGGAGACATTATAGAACTTACATACTGATCAGTTGAATTATCAAAATCAAATCCTTCGACAAAAGTGAGACCGTTATCCTCACTACGGTAGACAACATTGGTTTGGAATCCTGGTTGTCCTTTCGTGACTATACAAACGATATCACCTGTGCTTAGTACAATTGCCGAAAAAGCGAAGAAGTCATATTCAGGGTGTTGCGCTACAATTACCTCATCTGACCACTCCAGACCATTGTTGTCTGAATACTTACATTTTACGGATCGTCCAATACTATAACCCGCTTTGTGGAACTGTCCACTCCCATAAAATACAAATAGCCTATTGTTCGTACCCCTGACGATAGTAGGCCAGCAATTATAATTTTCGTCTTCTTGTACAGTCTTCATCCGACCTATAAGTGGCTGGTCTATTCGCTTTGATTTTTGATCACTGGCATCTAAGCGTTCCGATAGTACATTGAATCCCCCGCGTGCATCTACGATTTCAGTATTGTCGTCTCCTGATTGAGCAACAATCTCGCTAATACGCCCATTTACAATATCAATAGCTTCTTTGACATCATCACCAGGAACTGGTCCGCTATAAGTAATATCCTTTGCTGTATGTGCAGCAGTAGAATTTTTATGTTGCTCGATGTTATTTGCATTTGCGTTGGATTCCGCATTTAAGTTTTGGAAATTCCTATTAACTTTCGGGTACATCTGCCGTAAAGAATCAGGAGGGTTGCCATTATCTGCACCTTTGATTAATTCGATATCTGCCATTATCACCAACCTCCTTATGCATATTTCTGGCGGAATATAACCGCCATATTTATGTTAATTCCTGTACCGCTAACTAAAATATTTGAATTCCCTCTAGGGATCTTGCCAAAACGTGCATTGGAGTTCATAAGAACGTTTTGATCGCCAATCTTCGCAGTTTTTCTTTTAAAGTCCAAGATTAATGTTCCAGACATTGGTTGATTGTATATGAAGTCTATTCCACCAACGGTGACTATCAGCCTAGTAAATGAACCTGTTATTTCAATTACCGGCTCTACGTTTAATGTACCAATGTTTTGTATCTGTACTGATTGTGGGCCATTCAGTGTGAATGTGTATCCCGAATCCACAAGTAAATCACTGTCAACAGTAATGACTGTATTATCTACATTGATATCAATTGTGGTGTATAAACTATAGGCAAATGGATCAAAGGCTGTGAATGGTAATGTAAATGTCCCCAGTCCGGATATACGGTCAATGTTTAAACTCCCTACATATCTGACCGCGTATTTACGATCCGGCGAGTTAGCAAATACAATATCCATTGTTCTTGGCCTTCCGTCTCCATCCAATAAAAAAGCAGCTAGCGCAGATACGCGCTGCTGCAGTTCAAAATGATTGCGCGTTATGAAAGCACATTCCAATTCAAATTGCTTCGGTCCCATAGTAGCCCCAAAATCATAGGCCCCGTGCATGCCTGGGATCGTTACCGTATTATCCACTGTTGAAGACAGGATCGGACGTTGAGAGTTTCGAAAGACACCCAACCCTAATTCTCTTGGTGGGATCCCGTCTATAGTTAACACAGAATTGAATATCATTTAAACACCTCCCCGCCCTCTCGTTGTTTGAGTGGATACATTCCCTATTTCTTGAGCCAGTTTTCTGATATCATCATCGCTACGAATAATGATGTTTGCTCCGGCGAATACGCCTTCCATGCTGATTTGATACACAACACTTTCCTGTCCTGATGCAGCAGCTACACTTGGTTGACTAAAGGATGGTTGCACCGCTTCAGCCATTGCCCGAGCCTGGTTTTGTACATTGGACAGCATGTTGGCCATACCTTGGACAAGGCCTTGACCAGCCATCTCCCCGATCCATGCCATTTCACGGGATGGAGAATGGATATCCAACGCTTTTTGCATGGTCGTACGGACGGAATCCGCAATTGATTTGGCTTTAGCTTGCACCGCACCTTGCATGGAAGCCAAACCATCAAGAAGTCCCTGCATGGCTTGTTTACCGATGTTCGGTAGATCTGACTTCATAGCGTTAAACTGATTCGTTGTACCGTAACGGATTTCTTTTACCTTGGCGTCAAAGTCAGCCTTCAATCCATCCAACTGTATAGCCGCATCTTCTCGCAGCTGAGTGATTTGTTTGTCTGTATCCTCACGAAGTCCAGTCAATTCACGTGCTGCAATTGCTCTAGACTCAGCTGTTTTGGTTTTCCATAAGCCCGAATACTCAGCAAGCTGCTCATCCGTAAGCGAGTTTAACGCCGCCAGTTCAGGTGCGGCCTTCGGACCCATCTCACGCAATTCTTCAAGCAATCCCTGGTCAATGCCTCGTGCTGCTAATGTTTCAATGTTGTGTGCCCAGGTTGCCATGTATTCCACTTGACCGCGAAGGTTGTCCAACAGTTGTTGCCCGGATGTTTCGGATTTAGATACAACCTCGTCAAACAGTCCTGCAAAGTCATTGATAGCCTTGGCCCGCTGTTCTACCGCTTGTTCGTACACGCCATTAAGCCGCAACTCTTCAGCTGCGACATTTGCATTAACTTCTTTGGTTTTAGCAAGGAAGTCCTCGCTGGCTTGAGTAAGCTGGTTGTAAATCTCCAGTTTGACCTTGCCTGCTGCTTCCTCTGCTGCCTTCGCCTGCTCAGATCCTGCTTTGTACCTGGCCTGAACGCGTTCCCAAGCTGATAATTGTTGAGCAAGCGATAACTCGTTAGCAGCCGCACCCTTCTCGATGTATTCCTTGGATGACTCGAAACTAGCCTTAGCCAATTCCTGTTTGATCTTGTAGGCTTCCTTTTCAGCAGCGATGTACTGCGTTGTCCCTGCCTTATACTTTGCCTGCACCTTCTCCCACATAGCCAGTTCCTGTTGAAGTGACGCTTTGCCTGTAGAAGCCTTGGAATCAATGTACGCTTTGGATGCGGCAAAGGAATCCTTAGCCGCTTTCTCAGCCGATTTAACTTGCTGATCATGGGCTTTCTTGATTTCAAGGGTTACTTTCTGGATCTGTGCCGATGTTTTCGCATACGATGCCTTCACTTTTTCCAGAGAGGATATATAACCGGCAGTGTCTACATTGCCCATTTTGAAGTTGTACTGCGCTGTAGAAAATGCACTTTTAAATGCGTTGTTCACTTTGGTGGCAGTTTCTTTAGCTGCCTTGGCTGCAGTTTTGGACTTATTGCTGATACCATTGGCTAAACCTTGTCCGATGTTCTCCCCGTACCCGGTTGTTAGCTTTGAAGGAGAGTGAATGTCAAAAAATTTCTTAAAGAAACCACCGATCGCCTCTGAGATTTCCTTGGCCTTTCGAACCACGACATCTTTCATCGATGCAATACCGTTAACCAGACCTTCAATGATATTCTTACCGACATCCTTCATGGTGTTGAATGCCGAACTGAATATGCCCTTGATACCTTCCCAAATCGTCTTGGTTACACCCTTAGCGGCTTCCCATGCTCCGGCCCAATCTCCCTTGAAGATTGCGAGCCATCCCTTGATAATCCCGGATATGACACCGACAGCTGTTTCAACAATTATTTTGAGCGCGTCCCAAACACCCTTGAAAATGGTTTTAATCACATTCAAATAGGTTTTAAAACTATTTGTGATCACGCCGCCCCAGTCATCCCAAAATGCTTTAATCCCATTGAATACCGTTTTAATGACAGTGAAGACGACATTAAATGCTGCTCCGAACACGGTTTTAAGTATTTCTAAGGAACCTTTGAAGGCAGTAGTAATCGTGGTTCCCCATTTATCCCAAAATGCCTTGATTTCGTTGAAGACAAACTTGATAGCTTCAAGAATAGCTTTGAACACAGTATTAAAGAGTGTTGTTAGGACACTCCACGTGGATTTAAAGAAGTTGGTGATATCTGATCCCCATGTGGACCAAAATGATTTAATGCCACTGAAAATGGTTTTAATCACTTCTGAAATAGACTTTATAACAATATCGAAAACCGCTTTTAACCCATTCCAAAAGGTTGTGAATATGCCCGTTATTTCGCCGCCCCATGTGGCCCAGAACGTCTTCAGTCCATTGAATATAGTCTCGGCTGCCGTTTTAATTCCTTCCCAGGCCGCATTGAGTGCATTCCGTACTGTTTCATTTGTGTTATACAAATAGGTGAGTCCGGCGACCAACGCGGCTACCGAAGCAATAACAATTCCTATCGGCCCAGTTAACGCCGCAAATATAGGCGCTAATGAAGCTAATCCAGCTGCTATTTGAGGTATAAACCCGACTAGCAGTAATAACGGCCCTGCTATAAGCGCTAACGCTGCTGTAATCGCTCCGGCTATAGCAATGAATGTCTTTACGCCTTCAGGGAATCGATTGAATACATCCACAACGGATTGCATGACACTCGCTGCCACTCGCAATGCCGGGATCAGGGCAGCGCCAATTGTAATTTGCGCCGTTTCCATGGCACCGCTCAGTTCTTCGAGCGCACCTTTGAGAGTATCCAGTTTTTGAGCAGCTACCTGTTGGGCATCGATCTTACCCATAGCCTCAGCCATGGCGTTGATGCCTTCGGCGCCTTCTTTATACAAGATGTTACCGGCACGTATCGCATCGGAACCGAAGATCGTATTCAATGCTGCTTGACGCTGCATGTCATTTAATCCGGAAAGCTTATCATTCAGCAATCCCGCGATTTCGGACATATCTTTTAATGATCCGTTCGCATCATAGAAAGATGAATATACCCAACCATTCGCGTCAGCCATGTTCTTGGCTTCTTTGAAATACTTAGCCGTTACTGTCTTGGCTCCATCGGCCTGGGCCAGATATGTCGCTAATGCTTTTGTAATCCCGTCAACGCTCATCTCCGCAGGCTTGATCCCCTTTTTACTGAGGAATTCCATAGCCTTTGAAGTATCCAGTGTTAAGAGTTCCAAGTCTTTGAAAGTATTGTATGCGTCTGCTGTTGTAGGCTGTAACCGCATGAGCATCGTTTTGAGTGACGTACCCGCGTCCGAACCTTTCAGGCCGTTCTGAGCGAACGAAGCCAGAGCAACGGCTGTGTCTTTGAAGGACAACCCCACCGAAGCAGCAACCGAAGCAGATTGCGATAGACCATATTGCAGTTCGCTGACACTTGTCGCTGAAGCATTCGCAGCCCCAGCTAATATGTCCGCCGCATCCTGTACCGATAATGAATCTGCCTTGAAAGCATTGAGCGCTGTGGAAGCAATCTCTGCTGCGTCTGCCAGTTCCAATTCTCCTGCTGTTGCCAGAGAAAGAGCACCAGATAAACCGCCAGACATGACGTCTTTCACGCTTACCCCGGCCTTAATCAGTTCTTCTATCCCTTGTGCTGCTTCCGTGGCGCTGTACTTGGTGTCAGCACCCATAGTAATTGCCAGCTGTTCAAGCTCGTTTTTAAACTTGTTGACCTCGGCCGGATCCATGACAGAATAAGCATTAGCCATGCCCTGTTCAAAGTCGGCCGCACTTTTAACAGCTACCCCGAGTCCGCCAGCAAGTATACCTCCAAAGGCAGTAACCCCTGCGCCGAGCCTCTTCATTTGTTCAAATGAATTGCCCATGGACTCCTGTGCTTGGTCAAATGATTCCTTGTAATCCTGGCCAAGCTTGCTTACCTGTTTGCTCTGCTCCCCTAATACGTCCGTAGTTTGATCGATACGGTTATTTAGGCTTTGTAATTCCTGCTCCGTTTTGACCACTTCGCGCTGGAACGCCCGGTACTGGCCTTCGGTGATATCTCCTCGAGCAAATTGTTGATTGACTTGCTCCTGTACTAACTTCAGCCGGTTCAATTTTTCTTGTGTATTGCTTACAGAGTCAGCCAGTAACTTTTGTTTTTGAGCTAACAATTCAGTGCTGCCTGGATCGAACTTCAGAAGTTTTTCAACTTGCCTCAACTCTGTTTGGATATCTCTTGATTTCTTGTTGACATCAGTAAGCGCCTTGGATAATCCAGACGTCTCCGCACCGATGACAACGTTAATCCCTTTAATCGTTTCTGCCACACAGCCCACCTACCCTATGTTCCAGGCAGGCATTGGCTCGCTACTTAATGTGCGGCTCGCTCTGTTCCTTAATTTTAACAACAACAATTCGTTTACAGCGCAAGCATTTAATTTCAACGTCTGCTATCCGCGCATTAAAAAGAAGATGCCTGCAATGAGGGCACCTAACTTGTTGTAAATCCATATGATCACCACACAGTCACTTCAAATCGCTACGCTTTGTTTTTGGATTCGACCATGGTCTTCAGCCGTTTCATCTCTGCAGCCAGCTTCTTTTTGGTATTGGCAATCCGGACGTCAATGCCCTGAACTTGTCTTTTAGTTAAACCGCCTTTACCTGGCCGCTGCATCAGGACCGATAACAAAGCGTTAAATGTCCGAACTTTCTCATTCTCGTAATATGCAGTGTACACATGGCCACAATGAGGACAAGAAAAGCCCACCCGACTTACATTGGGCAGGACTTCTTCTTTGCCGTAACTGATTAGTACGAACTCTTCTCCGCAACCTTCATTACATTCCATTTTCATCATCCGGACGTCCTCCTATTTGCCATAAAAGGCGTCAATATCTGCTTGAGTAGCTTCTCGCGGACCTTTCTTTTTATCTTCTTGTCCTGTATAACTCCTTGCTAGATCAATCAAATCGGAACATGTGAGTTCGCACATTTCCTCCATACTCAGTCCAATTCGCTTCCCAATTGCCAGGAAATCAATTTCTAAACGTGATTCATTATTTTCGAGCCGCGAAGGCCCCGCGGATTCCCGCACTTTTACGAAAAAACCCTTTTGTCGCTTCCTCCACAACATCAAGAACGAGATCCTCATCCGAAAAATCGATGTCCTCTCCATATTCATGCAGCCAAGACGCGAATTTAGGGAATGGTTTCCCAAACTTATCGGCTTTCGCCATTGCCCAAGCCATTTGCAAGATGGACAGGAAATTGATATTCCCCAGAGCCTGAAAGTCTGCATGGGAAACCCCTTGTACTTCCTCGTCCCCTTCTTCTTTCTGTTCTTTCGGTTCGTAACCATTAATTATCTTTGTCATATCTCCGACCAGGTCCGATCCAAACTCTTGCTTATAGAACAGTAGAGCAGGCGCTACCGCTCTGATCTGTACCGTTTTTTCTCCGAATTTAATCTCTCGCAATTTCATCGTCTCCAATCTCAGTTTGGTTTTGAATATCATTGAGGTTTTCAGCCTCCGTTGCACCCGCCTGCACCTCATCGTCAGACGGGCTTAACATGGCATTAGAGGCGTTTACTCCCCCGAAGTGAATGTTGGTGTGTAAACTGTCGTAAAGAAGGAATTAAACTGCGTAGCGTTCGTTGCACTCAGTTCCAAATCGCCCTTTACGATGTTCACTCCATCCAATTCGATTGGAGATACAGTAACAGACAACGTTTCTCCCGTGATCTCGATTGATTCACCTTTGGTCGTTAACTCTTTTGCTGTCCGTGCTGCTTGGCAATCGTAATAAACGAACCGCCGATTCCTCTTATCGCCTAAAACCTGCCCCATCAGAGCGAATTTCTCAGGCATTCCATCAGATGTCTCGACCAACAGACCATTGTCATCAATCTTCCAACCAAACATCCGAACTTTAATCTCATCCGGAATCAACGCCATCTCCAGTTCTGCTGTATAACCGTTATTGCTCGTAGCCACAAAGTAAGCATTATTGTCAGCGTAAAAGGTGGAAGACTCTCCTTGTGCCTCTGGCGCCCACCGCACAGCACCAGGAATAGGAATAGGAGCTTCCCAGGCAGGTTGAGTTGTTGCTGCGTCATCTAAAAATGCAATGTGTACCTTGTCCAATCCAAACGTTACTTTATTTTCTGACATATATGTCACCCTCCGATTAATTGAATTGTGAATACCATTTGGAACATATTTTCGCTTTCCAGATATGTTTCGACTGTGCTATATGGCAGTTGCATTTCTTTGAGTTTGCCTTTAACTTTTTTCTCGGCTGCCAAGTCTTTCTTTTCGGTGTATAACTCCACCTGAAAGTTAGCGACTTCAAGAAAGTTTATATTGTCGGCCATAAAGTCACCATCGTAGGCAAACAGATATACCAGATACGGTGCTTTTGGTTCTGTAGTGAAATGCGAATAAGCGACTGGAAAACCAATCGCTTCAAGACCTTGATAAAGTTCGATCTGTGTCAACATGCATCATCCTCCATTACGGATGATAGATTTTATTCTATTTACTAATTCAGGCTCCGTTCGGTCGTAAGCTGGCAAGATATGCGGTTTACCTGGCACACGGCCACCACCCCGCTTCGCATGTCCGAACTCGAGTAAGTGAGCGAAGCTTCCTCGTTTTTTATTGTGTATGATGTATTTCACAGTACCATCTTCGTTCATCTTCTTTCGTGTCCAACCCGTAGCATATCTACCTCCATTTGCGCCTTTGCTCTTTGGAGAATTAGATGCTATTTCCTTTGTTAGCTGTTTTGAAGCCTTGTCCAGTTCCTTTTCTATGCCTTTTGTGACATCATCGGTATAAGCCTTCACCGCAGAGGTAATTTCATTAGCTAAATCATCAAGCGATCCTGCCAATCTATAACCTCCCCTCAGCAATAATAGTGAAAGTGGTATTTAACTCATCGTCATTAATGATACTCTTCACATCGTACGACACGTTTTTGTACAAGATTTCAATCCGTGTTTTGTTTTCCACAAACAGTTTATCCAGTGTTTTTGAATATCGGACCACAAATCTTGTCACATGCTCCGTATTCGTTTGAGCAGCCGCCGCGTATTCGGATCCCTTGGTTGTTTTGACCATGGACCACAACTGGCACAACTCCCCAAAAGTTTCCGTTTCGTTACCAATATCATCTTTGGTGACTGTTGGTCCATGAACGGATATCCGCTTATTGAATCGACCGCTGTGACTATTTCCGTTGTATCGGTTTACATTGTATCTTTTCTCATTCATACACTTCGCCTTCCAATGCTTTTGCTAGATTCAGATTGTTGATCTGAGTTAAAAAATTGGTGTAAAAGTACTCCAGCGCATCATTGTAAGCATAGCGTGAACGCTCGAAAACGAGTTCTTTGAAAACTTCGTCTGTAAGAATGTCATAATCCCCACATATGCGAATCAGATCCGCATGTGAAGCTTTGAGCATTCTCAGTAGATTTCCGTCCTCATCATCATCCAAATGCATTCGGTCTTTAAATTCTTGAAGGACCTCTGGCGTAATTACTTCTGCCATCTAGATCACTCCTTTAGAGCTTCTTCTGCCTCAATCGCTTCATCCTTACCCTTTACTTTCTCCCCATTGGAGAGTTCGTAAGTGCCGCCGCCAACATGTTTTGGATATTCAGACTTTTCCTTAGCATCTTCTTTAACTGCCTCGGAATCATCGCCTGTCTGAATGGCATCATTATCCTGGGCACTTTCAATTTCTTCAACTTCAGCCAAATAGATCTTGTTATACTCCGGATGGATTTCGGATAGATAATGAACACGCTCCTCATCTGCAGAGTATCCTTCAGCTGGATAGGTATCACCCGGTTGATAAATCCGATTGTCATGGCCTTTATCTCGAAACCGATTAACTACCTTCGCTTTTAAAGACATATAAATCCCTCCTAAAAGAAATTAGAGACCCCGATTAAGGAGTCTCTACAGGTTCAGCACCGAATTGAATATCCAGGTCATAAATCAGTGCCGTTTTATTGTCTTTCGGCTTACCATTTGCAAATTGTTTGATGGTGTACAACATTGCATCTTCCATAGCCAATGTTTGATCAAACTTGTTCAGTTTGTACCCGCCTGCAATTACAGCAAGATATTCGCCTTGAACAAAGAACAGCGCCTTACCGACTGGAATCTCCTCGGACTCAACAATTTTGATGTTATAAGGTAGGGCTGTAACCCACTGGCCGTTAGAAGTTTGGATTGTGTTACGGAATTGAACGCTGATTGCATCTACTGGGTTCACAACCATAACGACTTTGTTCAACACTTTTCGTGTATCGCCTTTTTCGTCTGTGGATAGGGCTTTTACAACATCATGCAGTTCGCCAGCCACAACTTCACCCATCAACGATGGTGCAAATGTCAATGTACCGGATGATGTTTTAGCTGTAACAGCGCCAGTGCTGCTATCTACGTTTTTAGTCAATCCAATAGGTTCGTTTTGTGATGGTCCTCGACCATTTACCAAACCGTATTCAAGTCCGACAGAGTAGCTTTCAACCAGGAGTGTTCTAACATACCGCTCAACCCATTCCGGACCTAGTTCAAGCATGTCTTTCGGAATGACCGCAAAAGCAGTGAGTTTCAATTGAGTGATTTGTTCTTCTCGGAACGCAGCTGCTACTTGGCCTTTGATTCCACCAAATAGTTGCCCCCATGCATAAGCTTTTGTCGGGTCAGCATAAATGTAACGTGTCACCGCCCCAAGATCCTGAAGACCGATTGCATCCAATAGCGGGTGAGCCTTAACCAAATCCTCAAAAACGCGTTCTTGAGTAGTTACGGGCAAAATTGAGTCATCAGTGAATCCACCGCTGATAATGACCTCGTTAAAGAATTGACGTTCTGTTGCTGTAAGTACATTTTGTCCACGAGCGGCCAAGATTTGACTATCGTTATTATCATTACGGACTTGAGCCGTAATTTTCTCCGTCAGATCAGCTGCAAGCGCATCTTGCATATCATTCCAAGCAACCGCCTGCTTTTCTGCATCAGCGCCTTCTTTGATCATGTTCATGTAAGCTGCCTTTTTGGCCTCGAAGTTTTCCATACTACCTTTTAGTACCATTGTCATTTTGTCATGACCTCCAATTTATTCGAATTAAAAAAAGATCCTTGTCTCCGTTGCTGCTGGAGCAGGAACAGGATCCGGATCTTTACTTTGATTTTTTAGTTGAGCTACTTCGTTTTGCAGATTATGAATCTGTGCTTGTAACGATTTGGATTGTTCATTGTCTATGCCAGGATCATTATTACTAAACGGTGTGATCTGGTTGTTGAAACTCTCCGCCTGATCCTTAAAGATTTCAGACTCGACTTTTTCCGCACTGCCATCGACTATTTCGTCAGCCAATCCCAGTTTTAAAGCCTTGCTTGCAGACAGATACGTTTCATCTTCAAGCAGTTTTTTTGCAGTGCTCTCGTCTAACCTATGAGTGTAAGAAGCTAGAACCGATTCTCCAATACTGTCCAGATCATCTGCAGTCTTTCTTAGCTTCTTAGCATTCCCGGCTACAACGGTCCACGCATTGTGAAGCATGATTTGAGTGTTGGAATACATACGAACAACGTCAGCTCCCATACAAATCAACCCAGCAGCACTTGCAGCTATTCCTGTAACCGTAATTGTCACGCGACCCTTGTGACCTCGCAGTGTATTCATCATATCAATACCCACGAACACGTCACCGCCATATGAATTTATCTCCAAATCAATGTCTTCGTTCTCTTCAATGGACCTCATCATGTAGTTAAAATCCCAAACGCTCGAGTTCCAACTTGAAATGTCGCCTTTGATCTTATGCTTCATCTTTACCCCTCACCTCCTTCCCGATTATTAGCAGAAGCCGATTGATAGTTTTTGGTCAACACGTACTCATCAAGCGCTGGATTATCCACCGGCTCACCGCCTACCATTTTTCTAATTTCATTTCCGTTGTACGTACCGCTAGCACGCAATTTATCAATTGCATCAGCAAGTTCAAGTGGGTTCATATCCGCTATACCATGGACATTGATTCTCTTTCCACCCATGTATTCTTGCTTTGTGACCAACTTAGCGTTCAGCTCATCCTTAAACTTTTTGCTTAATGGACTTGTGCAAAACCTGGTATAAGCTTTAATTGCTGTTTCATAATCCGACATATCACCATGGACCAATGAATTCGGAATTCCGAGTATGTTTGCTACGTCATTTGTTAGGTCCCGTTTAATTTTATCCAACTCTTCAACCGATTTACCGTTATTCGATCCGTTATTGACCTCTGTGTACTCAAAACCTTTTAATTTCGGTACAAGCGCCACGACATTCGTCTTGAAGGATGTAAACAGCTTATCGATAAACTCTTGAAGTCGATTCCTTGTTTTATCATCAAGAGATTGAGTTGAATCAACGCCTACGGTACCCCTTATTTGGTTGCTCATTTTCTGGGTTTCTAGCATCCTGCCAAATAGATCAGCGTAATCCTCAAAAATTCCATCCATGAACTTGGTCAACTTTTCATTGTTGTACGTCAGGTAAATGACTTCATCCATTCGGAATGTTCGTTTAAATGTGTAATCTTTTACCGTGACATCCTTGAAGACATCTGGATAAACCGCATACTCTTCTCTTGAAAAGCTATCAGCGATCAAAAGATCATTATTGTCCGTCAGGAAAACCAATACCTCATTTTCATAAATCAATCTGTACGTAAACTGCTGCCAAAAATCTGCTGCAGATTGGTCTGTATTTGGACGAACATTGAGTAAATAATTCCAATCATCAAGGATCCTTTTATCATCCTTCATAATCCTGAACTCGCTTAGACTCATGGTCCTAGCTATGAAATTAATGCACGTCTCAAGTGCAATCCTTTTCAGATATGACCTCTTGGCAGAATCGTGTAGAATCTCAAAATCAAACAAGGTTTCTAGCTCGCTGTTGCGCTTGAACACACCATCCAGAAATCCCATCCCTTCTCACACCCCCTCTCCTAGAAGTTCAAGGCTTCGAGTGCATCCAATGCATCATCAATACCTTCCTCGCTGAGTTCTTCAAAGCGATACAAGCCGCAAACAAGAGCTTGAAAACCGTCTGTTTTTCTTCTGATCGGTTCTTTTTTGCCGTATATCTTGTTACCGTCTTTTTTGATCGTCACAAGCACGTTATTGGTGTACCAGCGCATCAACGGATTGTCACCCCAGATAAACATACCTTTGGCGAAATACATCTCTACACGCGGCGCTAAGAGGCCGTGAATTGCTTCCGGCCTGCGAATGACTTCAACTTCAAACCCTACTGCTTCGAGCAAAGGTTTCAGCATTTCCATTCGGTAGTTGTCACCAATGACTTTCTTGACACTGTATTTCATCCTCATTGTGACGAACCAATTCACGATATGTTCCAGGTTAATCATTTCCTCGTCCAAAACAGTGAGCAGCCCCTTGGACTCCCATTCTTTGATTGGAGCAAACTTCTCTTTGGTGTCCACCTGGCGCATGGAGTAGCCGTAATACTTATCTACAAACTCTTTTCTCGTCCAGGAGTGCGTGATAAACGGCACCTTTCCATCGTGTTTGAAAACTAAGCCAACAGAAGCAAAGTCCCGAATCTGCGCAAAGTCGATGCAACCAATCGCCTCCTTGCCCTCCAGATCTGGCAACGGTTGATTCGTAGCTTTAATCTCTTCCCACTTCGCTACGCTCCGTTCCAGATCGGTAACCGGCAGATTCATACGTTTGGTCATGAACTCTTCTCGGTTTGAAGGGTCGTCCGCCAAGTCTTCGTATTCCTCGTAGATCCTGTCATACAACCCTTGAGCATATTCATTCCTTGGCTCGCTGAGCATCGGGTTTGCCAGCTCCCACAATTCCGGACTATCAACCTCTTTTTCGTCGTTCAACTTACAGAGAAAAGGAAACACTGAGTTTACCCTGGCCTCGCCGCTTAATACTTTCTTGGCCTTCTCTTTGAACTTGTCCAAGAATCCATCACGCACATATCCGTCTGTACCAATGTAGAACTCGCGCGGATTTTTCTTTTTACCCAAACCGGATATGTGAACCCGGACGTCAGAGTTATCTTCAAAGTAATGGATCTCGTCAAAAACTACCGCACCGTCTCGAAGACCGTCCTTCGTGTTTCCGTTGGATGTTCTGAACTTGAAAATACTATCCGTCTTCTTGGAAAGTACCTGCATCGCTGTAGGCTTGAAGTGTTTCAACAATGTCTTTTCTCGCTTAATTGCCTTGGCTGCTTCCTCCACTGACGTTTTGGCTTGTTCCTCCGAGTTGGCAATAACAGATATGTTGTACTCTCGTATACCATGTAGCTCACTTATTAAAAAATGGCATACGACCGTGATAAGTCCGTTTTTTCCGCCACCCCTACCCATCATCCAAAGGAATTTCTGGTAGAACACCTGGTCAGTGTCTTTGAAAAACAAAAAAACGAAAGCAATCAAGAACTTCTGAAACGGCTGCAAAGGATAATACCACTTCGCCGCAAACCGGATACAGTTCTCAATCATTTCGTCTTGAAAATACAAATCGTCACGGGAAAGAACATCCCGCTCCAGGTATTCAATTAATTGCTCGCGTTCCCTGTTAAATTTTACTTTCCCCGTATGGTAAAGCTGAATATATGCATCAACGTATTTCTGTCGAATCATATCAATTCACTTTTCATTCCGCCCTTGGTTGATGAGCCCGTTTGTTCGGACTTCGGCACGTTCAAATTCAGAGCATCCAGGATCTTTATCATACGGTCGTTTGTTTTGTGTAAGTCAGCAATGGATGGGTTTGATTTCGGACCATGCATCCCGTTGATCTGGATTCCAGTTGTTTCGATATCAAGAATCAATTCATTCTTCAGATCCCATAATGACAGATAGTCTTTGACCAAATCTTTGTGATAAGAAGGAGGAGGACCATTCGCTTTTAATTGTTTCATCAGATCGCGCTCAATTTGCTTTCTTAACTTTTCGGCTGCATCAGTCAACAAAATCACCCCCTTTATTAATTTTCCATATATGACCATTATGCAGGCTTTATATATTTCCCCTAAAAAACCCGACAGAACACTCCCCCCACCGGTGCCCAAGGCTGAGCAAACCGCAAAACTTTTTGACCGGGGGGCCTATACCCATCTTTTTTCATTTAATTTTCGTATCAAAGGAACCTTTCCTTTGTCTTGCTCGATCACATGTTCGATCATGTACTCATGATCACCAACTACTTCAGTCCGTGTTCCCCATGAATACTCGATAGCAATCATTCCGGTTATCAACTCTCCATTGTGTTTCACAACCGGAAGACTGTTTAAGTCCTTCACTTCAATGACTAACAATGGTACATCTTCACCGCTACATGATGCGCATGTCAATCCATCGGTTCTTACCCCGACTGTTTCTGCTTTTCTTTGTCCGCATTTCACACAAGGTACCTTCATAAGTCATCACCTCTCGTACTATCGTTCGATCTTGATTACTGGAACTCCAGCGCTCTTTAATCGCCCATGGATGTCTTGAAAGAAGTTCTCGAAGAACGCTCTGTATTGAACGCCATGTAACCCATCCTGCAGTTTGTGAATATCCCTCGCCTTTATCGACTCACCACTTAAAGATACAATCTGCTTTATGATGTAAGCTAAAGTGAAGCCGTTGCGCCTACCGCTCGCAGTCCAGGAACCAGTCTTAATGAAAACCTTCTGCCACTCATACAAAGTAAATCCAAGCGCCTTTTCGATTGCAGGGAATAACTTGTCCCATTGTTGGTCACTGATCGTTCCTACCATCTTTCATCACACTCCCACTTGTTGGCGTTCCGTTCAAACACACGGTCATGCTCCCTGTTATGACAGTTAACACAGACCGTCTCCAGGTTGTCTATGTCAAGTGCCAGGTCTGGATGATCCTCAAGCTCCTTGATGTGATGGACCACAAGCTGTATTTTCTTGCGACCAGCAGACTCGCTGTATTCGTTTGTATCGATACTGACTAATCCATTTCGTTTACATGGCTGGCATTCGTAGTTGTCACGTTGCTTAACCTTTGCCCTCAGCTGCTTCCACTCTCCGCTGTCGTAGAACTTCCGCTTCTGCTCAATTGTCTTGTAGACGTTCATGTTGCACCTCAACTTGTAGCACCTTGGCTCGTTCCAATAAGGCGACGAGATGCTCTGCTTTGACTATAGCTTCATCTAATTCATGAGTATCAACGTTGACTTCAACCTTGACGCCATCAACCTTAGCCACAATTATTCCTCCTTCACTGTTTTGTATAAATATTCATGCCATTTAGCGCACAAATAACCCTTTTAAAATAAGGGTTTATCGGGTTTTTTTCGCTATGTTTACCTTCCCTTTTCCTTGATTTCTGCATAAATATTGAGTTATTCATATCTTATTAGAGAGCATAACTCCGCTCGTTTAAATTTTTCCTTATCCCATAAGGCTTTAGAGCTGTTATTAATTTTGAGTTATACACTCGCTAAATATGAATAGCTTATAATCCAAAGCTGGTCATTGCCGCATCCATCATGTCTTGGTCCATTCCGATGTAACGCATCGTGATGGATTTGTCCGAATGGTTCAGCAGCGTCTGCACGAGCGTTATGTCCTTTGTCTTTTGGTACATGTGGTAACCAAATGTCTTGCGCATAGTGTGCGTGCCGATATCGGCCAATCCGAAACGCTTGGCAGCCTTGCGCATGATCTTGTATGCCATGTCACGCTTGATTGGCTTGTTCTCTCCTTGACGGGATTGGAACAGGTATTCATCCCTTCCCATTCCTTCTGTAAACCTCTTCAGGTCCCGGCGTAACGCTGCGTTTATCTTGATCCACTTCTTTTTGTTCGTTTTCATTTCAATCAAGATGAGGTGTTCACCCTGCACGTCCCTTACTCGAAGCTTAAGCATGTCCTGTATTCGCAGTCCCGTATTGATGCCAAATACGAACATCATGTAATTGCGTTCGCTTTCCGACTTCAGGAACTCTTTTATATCATCAATGATAGCCGGGTCCCTGATCGGCTGTACGAAGTTCACCGGCCATCACCTCCCAATAAAAAGAGCCACTCAGTAATAACTGAATGACTCCGTTGATTTAATGTAATACAGGTTATCTAAACGCTTCGCACTCCCACCGGCGCCTCGATAAACGGTTGAGACACGAATCGGAACGAGAACTCAATTTCATCACCTGGCTGAAACGTGTTCACACCCTCCATACGCCAGTAATAAAACGGCGAATGCTTCGGCATGAAAGACTGCGCATCAGCTTGTTTCTTGATGTGGTCGGCCGGAAGTTGGCGAACAAATCTCTGTGTTCCGGCTTTTAGGTTAATCGGTTCCTTGAACACATCCCATGCAAGAGTTTGATTGTTGCCATATACCGGATCACCGTTCTCATTAGCTTGAATTAAAAAGCCGCAAATTAATTCAAGACCATTAATCGCACGACTTGATTTGAGGTCTACCACGATATGTGTCACGCTGTCTCTTTCCGCGCTCTTTGGTGAATAATTCAAATAGAATTTAAGTTGTGACATTTTTGTGCGGTCCTGAGTTGTGATCTCTGCCGGGAAAATAGCTTTACCAACCAAGGTATCTCCAACCAATGCTGGTCTGTGCCACTTCTGTTCTACTCCCGCAGCAGTCATGAAGCGATATTCGATTTGCTTTGAATCTGTTTTTGCAGATGTTGTATTGTCCGATGATGCAACGTGCATACAAAGTAAGTCGTTAGTATTGCGATATTGCCATCTGTTTACACTCACCACAAAAACCCCCAAACGTCTACGGATTGAATGTTTCCAGCTTTATTGTTTATCCCGACACTCAGCAAAGGCGCTCCAATTGTCTCAATAGGCAGCACCATTGTTTTAACTGTACTCATGTCGCCCAAAGTCAACGTATTAGCTACGTGGAAAGTGAATCCGCCGTCAAGGGAAATGCGTATCAACACTTCCAGGTTGCCCGCCCCACTCGTTTTAACTACCAGCCTAAGTTTGTCGTAATTCCTTACGTCGTAACTGGATGGCGTCAAAACTGGGGACGTGTTTCCGGCCGAAACGGCCATGGCTTTAAAAAATTGCGGATTCCATGTTTTCCGCGCATAAGGCATAATGCGGATAGTTCCCGTTTCCGGGTCATACCCGTGCGTGGTCGATGGCCCAACGATAGCCACATCTTCACCGTTTACGCCTTCATCTGCAGACATAGGTACATCTGTTGATACCGCCAGGGAAGAAACCCTTCTCCCTTTTATAATACGTTGTATTAATGACACCCTTGTCACCCTCCCATGTCTCTATAAAATTAAAAAAACATCCAATCATGTGTTATAGACTGGATGTACCGTTTGGATGCTTTTGCAGTTTTATAGATTAACAAATATAAAAGAGCACCCACTAAGGTGCCCTGAGTTTTCTTTCAAGTTATTGAGCGGCTGTCGCAAATTTGCTTCAAAAATTCATACGCTTCTTCGACATCTAATTTCCCTGTAGACACCCAAGCGTATTGAGTTGAAAGCGTACCGCCTTTAATAGTTCCGTGATAATAGCCATCATTTCCACGAGCGAATAAAATTTCCCAATTGACTATATTTTCACGGCCATACGCTCTCCCTACTGCTTGATAAAAGTAATGTTTGACCTCATTCATGAATTCTCACCTCCTGAGGGTAAGAATTCTACAAAAATTTTCAATTACCTTCACAATTCAAAGGCCTTACTGGGAATCGAACCCAGTTGCTCCAGTAGGCCATAATGCACGCTCATACGAGCATGCAAAAATCCGTATTTGTAAAGTTCGCCCGGATGGAGCGAACTTGCGGTGATCTTACCCGCTTTCCCCGCGCCACACCGCCCTTCGCCAGTTATGAAGCTTGACTGGGTCACCTAGCATGGTCGAGTCGCCTAGGGATAACGGAACTAGGCACACCGGAAGGAATAATTCCCTTCTTATGTGCCTAGTGTATAACTCATTAGCCGCCATTTTGGCGCCATATCACCGTCATTCTAGCGCCACTTTACCGTCACTTTTTACCGATGATTCCACATAACTTCAAGTGCTCTGCAATTGTGTCCAGTCCCACGCCTATTCGACGGTCAATGGTCCGTTCACTACGTCCGTTCTTTTGCCAGAACGTATCAAGTGTGCCTGAGTACTTTACGCCCTTGATGTATCTATGTTCAAATATCTTCTTAACGTCTTCATCTATAATCAAGCCGACAGCAACATTAATTTCGTCTACTTTCGGTCCATCTTCGCTCAATTTTTTCAGTTGGTTAGGAGTGAGTGTTGCCGGATCTCTGCGCCGTAAGTCTTTGACTTGCAGGGCCATTTTCGGATAACCCGTCAAAAGCTGCTTTACTTCGTTCCGTTCAACTTTTGTCACCCGTTCGAAAATCTCCATTTGTACCACCGCAAGCCCCATATATGGCCCCTTTCCTAAAAATCAAATGTAGCTTGTCCCACTGGAATCAATGGCTTCTTTGCTTCACGAATCAATCCTTCATCTACCCAGCGTTCCGGTGCTTTCTTTATATAATTATCCCAAACTGGTGTTCCCGCCACAATATCTTGGAACTTATTTTCCTCAACTGCTTTTTCCGTCCATTCCCAATGATATTTTGCTTCACGTTGGGTCATTTGATTTCACCGCCTGCCCGCTTCCGCCGCATCTCATCAACTTTATATTTAACGCATATCGCTTTGTAATCTTCAGCTTCACGCCGGGCCATATCCCGTTCAAATGTTAGCTGCCAATTAGTTTCAGTAACCTCCTGAAGCGCCTGGTCACGTTCCCTGATCATTTCAATCAGATCCACAGCAGCTGCCCCTTCCAACCCATCCAGATAATTCGCTACACGGTTGTTCATTCCACCACCAACCTCCCTATCTCCCGTAATTCCGCTTTACTTTTGGCCTTGGTGAAGCTGTTGAGATATGCGATTTTCTTCATGGAACGTCTCATCTCTTCCTTGGCGTTCCGCTTTTCCGTAGATGATAAGCCATGGCTAGAAAATTTATAAACCATATTCTGAGCGCTCAGTCCATCTAATAGTGATGCCTGAATAGCCACCGCATCATCATAGTTCAACCCGAATCGTCTCATGCTTGTTCCTCCTTGTATTTTCTAATGTCCTCTTTAACTTGCGCTACTGTGATCCATCCATGCCTCAATTGATCGTATCGGCTATAGTAAGTTTGGAATGTTCTCACGGCTTTAGCTTCTTCACCGTCAATTTCTTCTAAGATGTTCATTTCCTCAGTACTGAACCCTTTTTCTGCAAGGTACATTTCCCTTTTAGCAATATAATCCACTACAAGCTTCCGCGACCTTTCAATTTCTTCTTGGGTTGGCTTAAATGCTTTACGGAAGCTACTGAACATTTGAATCATCCTTAGGGAGATTTATAAGTGCGTAGTGGGTTACAACCGGCATATCTACGAGTTGGTCATAACCTGTATCGCTCGTCCACTTATACCAGGTGTATCCGAGATTTGGGTTGCTTGCATGAAACGCCAGCTCTGCATACACTCCATTTGTGATAAGATGCGGAACGTGACTTTGGATGCTTCGATCGTTTTTTTGGTATTTACGCCACTCTATCATTCTGTATCCGCTCCTTCCTCAACCAATTCGAAACATTCATCCAATACCAGTGATCCGCTTATATCCAGGCATCCTACGTATATTTCTCTTCCGTGGCTGTCTAAAGCAAAGTATTCTTCTGTTTCCTCATAAAGCTCCGCTACCAATTCCTCGGAATCTTTGACTTCCCCTACCAATTCCATTGATTGGTTGAATACTCGGAATGGATTCTGAGAAATAACCTTAATTTGTTTCATCGTTATCGGCTCCTTCCTTGGGAGCCAACAGAACTGACAACGCCACTCCGTATGCATCTCCCATTACCAAGTCTTGGGGAATCTCGCCCCAATACTTCTTTGCTATTCCTGGTACAGCGAAATGAAGCGATCTAAAAATATCACTAGATCCAGTCAGGTGTTTTCCGAACAACGTTTCGCTGTATTCTTGCTTGAAGCTTGGATGTTTTGCACTCATTGACCAAATTTTCATGATATGTGATCTGTGCTTGCTGGCTTCATAAGTGACAGCACAAAGCATTGCCAAAGCTCTATTCGTCTTCATTTCTTCCCGGAGTACATTGCGAAATTCGCTTCTTATCTTGCGATACTTGTTTTTTTTCCGGCTCATATCTTGTATATCCTCCTATTTGGGGAGACCGACCAAAACATGATACAGCCTCCACTATCGTTAAGTATTGCGGTCGAATCGGTGGCCTATCGGCCTTATTCATCATTTTGGCGGTCTACGCAGTAACAGCTTTTTCTTTTTCAAGTTCTGCTTTAAGTATTTCAGCGAATACAGGAGCGACCACTTCACAGAATGCTTGTGCTCTTCTGTCGGGCGTAGTGACAAGTAGATCGTCATACCAAAATTCATCCGAAAATACTTTTCTACGCTCATCGCTCGGCAGTTCGTGATAGAAAATAGAAGCAAAAGCATCATTAGATATCTCGGTATGGTCAATCATGTCCAAAGCGTCCCATAAATCTCTCGCTTGCTCTGGCGCCAGTTCATCACGCAAGTACGGTTTTCGATTTCCATCTTCTCTGCGTTTCTGGAGTATTCGACTTTTCATGTTGTCGATGGTTTTCTCCATATCAATTCTTCCGTCCCGTTCGGAATCATGGATTTTCCTGTAAAGGTAACTGGTATCCTTGGAGCAAATTTCGAGAAGGAACGATTTAAAACAGTCTCCAAATGATCCCCAGCGATATGAAAAGTCACCGCAATCGGTTTGAGCATTAAAGACGCCGTCATCGCTTATGGAGATAATTGCCCACGCACACCGCCAGTGATTTCCACCCTTTAATCGAATGTTATAACGTTCCATGGTTGATTTTCCGAGATTATATTCTTGCATCTTATATCCTCCTTAGTAGGGAGAGGCCCAGCCTCAACCCGATTATTTAGCCCATTCAGGTGCATCATTTGGTGTGTAAGCAAGGAATCCGCCTCTACTCTCCTGAAACCACTTGGCACCAGCATCAAAGCCGATAACCGAAATATCAATGTACTCACCATCATCCGATGTCCATTCGTCAATATCTGCATTGGTTAGTCCAATCTGTTCCAGCACCGCGATTGTCTCAGGAGAGTTTGCAACCATTACGTATTCCAGTTCTCCTAATGATGATTCCGCTTCGATAACTGGCAAGCTATTCAGCAGCTCAAGTTTGTTCATTGGTTCCCCTCTCCTTCCTGACCCAAAACCTTCTCCAGAAAAAGAAGAACTTGCTCTATGTCTTCTAAGTCCATTGAAAAATCCGACTCTTTCAGAATCCTAATATCTAATCGCTCCAAGAATTTGTAGTCAATTGTCCATCCGCCTTCACCATCAGCCTGTCGTGGGAATCTGATTTTTCGCTCCTCTTCAAGCTCCTTGCGGAGCCGCACAATTTCAACGTTGTAATTAGCATCTTTCACTGCTTGGCTTGTGAGAGATCGGCGAAGAGATTGGTTCTCTTCTCTTGCCTCTTCCAGATCTATGCGGAGCCTATCAGCCTCTGCTCGAGCATCCAACATTTCACCAAGGTTCTCACCGCGTTCCGCCTTATAATCACGTAGCTCCTGAATGGCTTGGTCCCGTTCAGCCTCCAGGCTGCATATATGGCATGTATCGTTTTTCATGAGCGGTACCATGTGTTTGCAATAGTCTGTATTCATGACTCTTCTCCCTCCCCTTCAATCGTGAGGTTGTAACGAATGCCATGATGCTTGTTAACGTTGTTGCAGTAATATCTGCTTGCCAGACGTTTAAAGCCGGGTTTGAGATAACTCGTTCCGCAGACCGGGCAAGTGACCTTATCTTCTTTCATAACGTGGGACATACCACGTTTTTTATTTTTTACGTAATGCTCACCGTTATCTAGATTGATAATTCGATAATCACCAAACGAATCCACATACCACCACAGGACGTACGAGACGTGTTCAAGTGTCTGCCAAATAGTTGCATCCTCTGTGGAACGGACATCGTTGTATGGGTGATCCTGCCCCGTTCCATCGTGTTGCAAATACTTCCCTGTCCTTCTGTCCTGTATGACGAAACTTCCTTTAGTTTCAGTTATTAACATGAATGTTCTTCCTCCCCTATAACACTTCGATTTTCAATTTCTTGCGGCGCTCACTGAACAACTTCGCTTTCGCTTCTTTGCGATTTATCGGGTATACAGGACGGGCAATCATGTCAATTGCCAAGTCCGTGCTTTTAAGTGATATGCTCGTATATTCGATTATTTTGAAAACCTCTCCGTGGATGACGTGTGTGGATCCTAACCGGATGGTTGGTATAATCTCATTCCATTGGTTGTGCGGAATTTCAATATCCAATTCCACTGTGAAAGGCTCTCTATAAGCCTTTGCCTTGCTGACAAAATCCGTCTGGTTAAGTCGTTGGCAGGTGTAACGGACAAGAATCATCGAACTCAACATTTCGAAATTCTCAATCCCTAGAACAAGCATTGGTTCGCCACGTACTTCTATTGTTTCCCCGACCTTGTACGGCTGCTTGAACAGTTTGAATCTGCCAATGACAGTTGTGATTAACTTATCCGTGTATATCCCTCCCTGGGAAAGAGGCCCTAAGACCTCAACCCCAATGTCCATTTCTTTTAAGGATTTCCGCTACTTCTTCTGCATAAGGTTCATCTACGTTAATTATCAGATATGCGTTAACAGGCTGTTTGCCATCGTTTCTGCGGCCGCATTCGATCAAGTGGCACAAGTAATTGAAATCAGCTTTGTTCTTATCGCTGAGATATTTAACAGCATCGTCATGCTTTATAACACCGCAGTATTTGTTTTGCATGCCTTCCATCCACTCTTCCATGTGTGTATCTCTCCTTTGGTGGGCCTATACCCTCAAAATAGTGTCAGTTGCATATTCTCAATCCGGCGTTGTCCTCCAGCTGCATATTCTGCGTCCTGCTCGATCACAATGTAATTCCGTCCGGTTCGTGCTGCAGCTACTGCTGTCGTGCAGCTTCCACCGCAGTTATCAAGCACCGTTTCGCCAGGAGCGGTATAAGTCTTAATCAGGTATTCGCAGAGCTCCACGGGCTTCTGATTCGGGTGTATGCGCTCAGGGTCGTCATTGTTCACTACCGGGTAGTAAAGTACGCTGCGCGGGTACCTTTCCGTTGCTCCTGCATTATTCGGAGTTGCTTTTCCTTTTCCGTATACAGGTGAATTATGGTTACCAAGGGCAGCATTCATCGGCTTGTGACCCTGTGACATCTGCGGATTGTATACAGGAGGCCGTTTGTAAAATACCAGGATGTTTTCATGCGCCTGCATTGGCATAAGTCCTTTGTTTAGGTGTCCGGTCGCTTTGTTCTTCTCCCAGATCCATTCGTACCGGAACAACTTCATGTTGCTTGCTGCCAGCGCCTTATCAAACGGTGCTTTAGCGAACAGGACGATTGCTCCGTTGTCTTTGATCATCCGTTCGTATTCCGTCCAAAGTCTTTCAAACGGAAGCACAGAGTCCCATGGGCTTTGCGTGGTTCCATAAGGCAGATCACAGAGGATCATGTCGATGCTCCCGTCTGGGATGTACGGGAAGACATCGAAGCAATCCGCGTTAATAATCTGGTTGATCATGTTGCCTATCCCCTCCCTATCCCCTAACCTCTGTGGGTTATACGTTGTATTGGTGATAACTCCTACAATGTTTTACCGCCGTGTCTCTGAGGTCTTGTAGCGTTGTATTCCATCTTTTCAAGGATTGCTTGTTCCAGATCGATTCCGTACCGTCCGCAGGCATCAAATACCCGGATAACGATGTCAGCAAGCTCTGAAGGGATGCCACAAGGCTTATCCTCAACGCTGTTACGCTTGTCCGATTTCAATACGAGCCCAGCAGCTTTACGCTCATACCACATATGATCCGGTGCTTCACCAACTCGATAGTCTTCCAAGGCTTCCGACGCTTCACTATGGATAAGAGCAATAATTTCACCGAAACTCCGCTCTTCGTCCCACCAGCCTTTGTTTACTGCATTCGTATGTGCTGCTTTTACCAGATCGTTAATTGATTTCATATTTATTCTCTCCTTTGAATGGGCCAGAGGCCTTTTTGTGATTATGAACGTGTTAAATGCTTTCCTAATTCCTGCAGTTGCTTTCCAACAGGGCATTCACGATTACAATGGTTGTCTATCTTTGAAAACGATCCGCCGTGAAGCCGGTTATATTCCTTCCGTATCGGGCAGCTGCCGCACTTGGATTCCAAAATATCACCGATCTGGAATGTAGCTTCTGTCCTGTTCATGCTTTAATCGCTCCTTCTACTCGACCAGATCGGGATTTCCGTTCTCTTTTCAGATGCATGCCCAATTCTTGAAGCTGTTTACCGATAGGACATTCCAGTAAGCACTGACTAACTAACATGTTCCCGTATAAACACGACTTGCAGTGCTTGTTTACAACCTTATCGATTTTTTCTAAGGCAGCCTGCCTGCCGATAAGGTATTCTGGTTCTTGCGGTCTCTCGGCTACACGTCTAACAAGACTGGGAGTCTTTTTCGGCTTCTCTTTAGCAATTCGGACAAGAGGTGGTTTACTCGCTGCCTCAATCGGAGACATCCCTTCATGCCTTCTTCGCATAAAAGTGCTGTAAGACACGTTGTTAGCTGCTGCAATCCCATTAACTTCGTTCCATCCTGATTTCATGTTCATGTTGTAACACCCCTCTTCCGATACATTTTAGGTGTTTTAGATCGATCCACAGGTTCCGTTGCGGCCCGTTCATAACTCCATCCGCTTTTAACCCGGGCATAGTAAGTCTTTCTCGGTATTTTGTTACCCTCTGCCATGTCTGGCCATCTCCCGTGGAAATCATGGAAGCGTACCGGCTCTGTAGTCGCTCGTTCAATATCCCAATCGTATTTCTTAACTCGCTCAATCAATATCGCTTTGCTGATATCGTTCTTAGCTGCTGTCTCAATATCTTTTTGAGTGATTTCCCGCGTAATGGACATCTGCTCTGCCTGATATCCGCAGAACGGACATTGAAAAACATCCGTTCTTAACTCCTTCATGTCCGACGAACATACATAACATGTGATAATCATGACCCAGACGCCTGCCAGTGCTTGTCTACTGCCGCCAGATAGTCTACGGGTACCCTTTCACTTAAAACCTCGTAGGCGTGAACGTCGAAGTCCGAGATATGAATACTAGACCCTTGTTTCCGTTTATAAGCGTCCCAAAAGTATCTGAGGACCGTATAAGGCAGCAGATATGTCTTGTCTTGCTTCCGAAACTCTACCAGCAGAAAAGAGATACC
Organism: Paenibacillus sp. FW104-T2; assembly: GCF_058789975.1. Lineage (NCBI taxonomy): Bacteria > Bacillati > Bacillota > Bacilli > Caryophanales > Paenibacillaceae > Paenibacillus > Paenibacillus sp. FW104-T2. The sequence goes on from NZ_JBYTCE010000020.1 coordinate 56,657, forward strand.
ATTCATTTTGTGAGCCTTGAGCAGATATTCGACTTGATGGTCTTTCAAGTTCTTGAGCTGGAACCGATCCAGACTCGTTATCGACTTGGCTTCAAAAGCGATTCCCCGGCCCGTTTTGATTATTCCGTCATAATCAACCGTTGAAGGTTCTTCATAATACCCTGCAAGTACGTTAGCGCCGGCTGCCTTTGTTACTTTGACCGGAGTAGGCCGCTTGTTTACCACGGCCAGACCTAATTTGTCATAGCGTTCATTGGAGAAAGTAATGATTGCTTCAAATCCCATTCCTCTATTGCCTCGATATGTCATGAGACACCTCCTGCTGCTTTCTTAGCCATTTGTTCAGCCGCAAAGCGCATCATTTTTTCATGCTCTTCATCCGAAATATCTGACTCATTTGGATCAGTAACAGGTTGTACTACTTGAATGTTTGGTTTCCCGCCTCGTCCATAAGACTTGCCTCCGTTGTTACTTGGTGGTGGTTCTTTTGTCCAAGGTTCATCTATTCCGTCAGCTTTCCAATTCTTCAGAATCCCTTCAACGTAGTTCACTCGGCGTTTTCCAGAAACGACAGCCTTTTTCATGGCTTCGCATACCCATCTCGATCCATATGTGACGATCATGTCTTCCATTTGATCTTTTATAACTGGGCTTATAGTTCCGAATCCTTCTTGTTCAAAAACTCTATAAGGATTCAATTCAATAATCTCACCACTACTACCAGACATGTTTTCGTTCTCAGGTTGTGTTGGTTGTGGTTCGGTATGGTTAGGTTGGTTAGGTTCGGTTTGGTTGTGTTGGTTGTGTTGGTTAGGTAGCCCCGTGTCCGGCGCGTCAGTCACACCACCGTCACGCGTGACAGGTGCGTGACCTTCATTTTCCTTTTGTTTTAGGCGAGATTTGCGTTTCCGTTCATTGTTTTTCTCGCGTTTTTCAACCAGCCTTCCAGCATAGTCGAACCAATCATGTATACAAATCATTCCGTCTATTTCGTCAATAAAACCCACATCTATCAATGATTTAAGCAGCAAATCTGCTTCCCCTTGCCACTCTACTGCATCTGCGATATCCTCCGGATCAAACCGCGTTATATCTCCTTCAGGCGCGTAGTCCATCGCCCACCACCAAAGCAAGTGCAAGTGTCCAATTACTGTCGGAACTGAAACACCAAGCTTCCTTGCACACTTTTTGGTCTTAGGGTGCCTGGCTAATCCCTGATGGCTCTCTATCCATGCCAATGCGGCCAGCCTCCTTAAAATTACACTTTCAATTCATATGTTGTGACGTCACGTACCTGTCACGCGTGACGGGCGTGTGACGTCACAACAATGTATTAATTATTTAATTCGTATTCAATGATGTTGGCAGCCAAGCGCCGAAATCTTCGCCCAGATTCTGTTCCGTCTAACATCCCATGGCATTCTAAGCATAGATGTGCGAGATCGTATGATTGCGTTTTATGGTCAATCTGTGTTCTGCCAGTCAAGTGAGCGCGTTGGGCAGCTCCAGCTCGTCCGCATGCTTCACAAATCCCTTGGGAACGATCCTTAACCCGTTCATCTACTGCATTTGAAATATCGCCCATTTGTTTCTGGGTCAGTTTTACGCGTTTGCCACGCAATTGTACTGATTTGGGATACGGTCTGTGTTCCACGGAATCACCCCAGCTTGCCTTGCGGCTCATTATTTGATAAAATGACGTTAATTGAATTTTCAAATGTTGTTGAAAGACGGTTGCGTTCGCGAGACGCAGCCGCTTTTTTATGCCCGCAGAACTCATCATAGTGAACACGGCAACCATCACAGCAGAACATTGAACCGTTATCTTCGACTTTCAAAATGTTGTACCTGGAGATCGGAACCTCACAGTTCATGCAGTGTCCCACCAGGCTTCCTCTCGTGACATACTCGCGACTGTCGACCGGATTATCCACTTGCTTGAGTTGCTTTTGGATCCGGAATGTTTTCAAACGGTAGTCGGCAAGCTTTTCCACGTCATCCGCAGGTGTTTCGGCCATTTGAGTATATGTTTGCAGCAGTAGTGCGCGCAGTGCGCGGCGCTGACGATCCTTTGTAATCTGATTCATGCTTGTCCCTCTTTCTGGCGAAGTCCCGCCTCTAATTCTTCGATTTGTCCATCAAACCAACTTGCTGCAGCCGGATCGGTATTTTTCATCCGAACCAACTTGTCCAACCGACGTTTCATTTCGATGCGTTCTTCCAATCGAGCTGCTGTCATAAGCGTCCCGCCTTATCCATAAAATTTATATATACATCATCCAGAACTTGAAGGTATTGAAACTTGTTTTCGTTTGGCCAGTCAGTACACATGATCGTATGAGCTTGCGCACCGTAGAATCCTAAACAATCTCCTTCGGCATCGGCGTAAGTAAAGCTGGCTTCCAATCCTTCGCGGAATCTTTGCAGTTCTTGGAGCGAAACCGCCCCTGGGAATATCCATGAGAGTGCGTTTTGCTCGATCACTTCATTCATTCCGTTCACCCTCCTTAAAACGCCATCTGGCGATTCGTATTTTCAATTTCCCGGAGCAGTCCGCCAGTAGGATTCCAAGCTTTGATGTGACTCAGGGCCTTATCAAAATCCTTTTTAAGCGTGTTGTGGTAAGAGTTGATGTTGAAATAATCTTTGTAATCGCGCCATAGTTCCTGGTACGCCCTACTTCGAAGACCTTTGTCGTGAAAGGATTCAGAGTCCCTTCCGCCTAATGCCGATGTCACGGTTTTGCTTGCAGCAATTTTGATACTTAACATTTGACTATGTTCAACAGTCGTGTTGTTTTCGACCCGCTCCAGACGACTTTCGATTTCAGGGAACTTCATCATCATGTCAGCAGTCTTATGAAGTGCAACAGCAAGTGCTGCATCTTTATCTAATACTTGAACTGAATATTGTCCAGTCTTACGGATAGACGGTAAGATTTCGCCAGCGACTTTTTCTTGGAACTCTTCAGCAGCTGTATTCTTTGCCTTCATTGCTAAGCGGTAAAAAACAGTTTCTGGAATAAATGAATCCTTCGACACTACTGTCGAAAACTTAAGATCATTCAAATACTGCCGGACACGATCCCACTTCACATACTCAGTTCCTTTAGAACTATCTGTGAAACCAAGCCCTCTAGCTGCGTCTTCAAGATTGATTTGAGCTGTCCCATTTTCATCAATGAATCCACGAACACCGTGAACTGTCATTAGACCGCTGTTAATTTGATTCATTTGTATTCACCCCGCTGTTTGATTTTTTTCGTAATGATCCACCCATTCACGCCGAATTAGGCGCTTACCACCGAATTTGAAGCTTTGCAATTCTCCACTTGAGAGTCGACGCATTATAGTTGAACGACTCGCCTTGAAGTAATCCATGCAATCTTTGATTGTCATAAGCTCCGAAGACACCAGAATCACCTCCTTCCTTTCCACAGTGTTAGACTGGAACAACTTCACCTAACATAAAGTTAGGATTTTTCTCAAAAAAAATGATTTCGTTCAATCTACATTCAAGAGCTTCGGAAATTTTAATGGCTTCCTCAAAGGTGATTTTCTCAGGATAATCTTCCATTCGTTTGTAAGTACTGTTATGAATGCCTAATTTCGAAGCCATTGCTGACTTAGTATACTTTTTGTAGGCCCTCCATTCCCTGAGTGTACGCCTCACCATAGATGTTCACCCCCTCTGGTGTACTCAATATATCAAACTTAAAGTTAGACTTCAAGCATATTTTTAGAATTTTTAAGTCTAAGTTAGAATTTTTGTGGAAATAATAGAATTTTAGTGGTAGGATGTAAACATAATTTTAAAAGAGGAGAATCAAATGTGAAGAAAATATATTTCGCTGAAAACCTTAGGAAATTCCGTGAAAAAAGAAACCTTACAAAAGAAGAATTAGGGGAACGAATTGGAGTATCAGGAGTTACTATAGGTTATTGGGAATCAGGTCGGAATGAACCGAGAATGGGTAAAGTTGATCTTATTGCAAACGTGCTTGATGTAACAATAGATGATTTATTGTTTGATAATCCGATGGTTGATTTCGGATCCGTTATACATAATCGTGAAATTACAGAAGATCAAAAGAAAGCCATTGAACTAATATTATCGCTTCCTCCAGAAGAAGTTAAAATGTTCAACCTATTAATGGAAAGGTCGCTTAACAATGAAAATTAAGGCTTGAGGTGATTTAAAATGGCTAACAAGAAAAAAGCCAACATAAGGAAAACTAAATCAGGCAAGTTTACTTATAGATACGATATGAAAGACCCGATATCCGGGAAAAGAATTCAAAAAGAAACGCCTGCTTTTGACTCTTATGATGAGGCATTAAATGAATCAATCAGAATTGACGCTGAATTAATGTATGGATTATATATCGACAGATCTAAAATAACCTTTAAAACTTGGGCTGAGGAATGGATAAATGAATATTCCAAATCCGGAATATCACGAAGTACCCTTGCTTCTAGAAAAAGTACAATAAATTCAGTTAATGAGATATTTGGATCAATATATATTCAAGATTTCACAGCATTTTATCTGCAAGATGTATTTGATGATCTAAAACAGAAGGATTATTCGAGAAGTTACCTTAACAGTCTTCACACGATTCTAAAAATGATTTTCGAGAAAGCTTTAAAGCATGATTTAGTTAGAAAAAATGTGGTCTTGCATGTTAAAGTCCCTAAATATAAAAAAACTGTTGAAGAAGTTGAACAATTTAACGAGATTCCTCGTTATTTAGAAAAAGATGAATTGGTTGGATTTCTTAAAACATCAAAAACAGCTTCAACGGAGCAGGCCTTCCGTATATTTTTTGTATTAGCCTACACCGGGTTAAGGATCGGCGAGCTGTGCGCATTGATGGAAACAGATTTTAATGAACTGCACAAATCATTGTCTATAACAAAAACTCTGTACATCCCCAATTCTCTTGCAAATTATGAAATTAATCCACCTAAAACACCATCTTCAGTTCGAAAAATTACAATAAGCAAAAGTGTAGTCGAGATAATAAAAGAGCAGTTAGCGTACAAAGCTAAAATTAAGGCTATGCACGGTAAGTGGTTTGAGGATCATAAGTTTATATTTTTCAATGAACATCAGTATCTTGGGTATCCGATGCCTATGAGCTCGATCAGAGTACTGATGTCAGACATTTTGGATAAAGCCGGTTTGCCAGATACCATAACCCCGCACCTTCTGCGACACACATTTACATCACTAATGGCCGAGGCAAAGGTTGAGATTGAAACTATACAGGACATGCTGGGTCATGAAGATGATGATGTTACTAGGAGAGTTTATCTGCACGTTACTCAAACGAGGAAAGTGGAGGCTGCCGATAAATTAGACGCGCTAATCGGAGACATATTTTAGATTTCGTGGGTGAATCGTGGGAGGACCCTTCGTCAACCCCTTGATACACAAGGGTTTTTCCCGTAAACTTCTTTATCACGCCTATAAATCATTTTTGAAAGCCTTTACAAAAACAAGGTTGACATTTTATCCTATTTATATAATTCTGTGCGCCTGCTCCATGAATATTGCTATATATCCATGTGTTCTGGCATACTCTAGGCAAAAGAAAATAAATGCTCCTTGGCAGGCCAAACCAACGTTTCAAAACGCTGCAATTGCTCTATATTAACTAGATAGCTTCTATGCTGATCGAAATTGTTAGAAGGAGACGTGACGTTTGGACAGAATTATTATGAAACGCCTGCTGCGCGGCTTGTGGGTCATTATTGCGACCGTTCTGATCGCCTTTGCCATATACTTGCTGTTTCCGCTTCTATACCCATTTGTCATCGCATGGATTATCGCTTATGCGATGAATCCACTGGTGAAGCTGCTTCAGGACAAAGCCCGCTTTCCACGCTGGTTAGCTGTGACCCTTTCATTGATCGTCTATTTCGGGGCAATCGTTGTGATACTTTCCGCAGCAGTAACCCGGATGGTAAAAGAAGTGATATCACTCACCACGAGTTTTGACCTGCATGTGGACGAGATTAAGGAAACCTTTGTCCGCTGGACCCAAAACGATACGATTCAGAACCTGATCGGACAGATTAACGAATTTTATAAGGAAAATCCTAACTATCAGGAAACGATCAACAGCAATATCAGCAAAACAACCGAAACGGTAGGTACCGCTGTCAGCGATCTGGTTACCGGATTTTTCAATATGATTTTGGGTCTGCTTACCTCGCTTCCCAACATGGGAGCCGTATTAATTGTCGTTCTGCTCTCCACGTTCTTTATTAGCAAAAGCTGGACCCGCCACGGCATTACAGTCTCGGGATGGGTGCCTTCTTCAATCCGCAAACCGATTACGGACATATGGAACGACCTAAAGAAAGCATTGTTCGGCTATGCCCGTGCTCAGCTGATCATGATTTCCATAACTGCGGTATTTGTCATGATTGGATTGCTCATCTTACAGGTGAAGTCTGCTTTTACTATTGCATTGCTTATCGGGCTGGTTGATCTTCTGCCTTATCTTGGCGTTGGACTGGTCATGGTTCCATGGGCAGCATACCTGTTTATGAACGGAGACATCTATCTTGGGATTGGTATTTCGGTCGTTTATCTCATCGTACTGATTGCGAGACAGATCATTGAGCCAAAGGTGCTGGCAAGCAGTGTGGGTCTGGATCCACTTGCGACACTGGTAGGCATGTTTGTTGGATTGAAGCTCTTTGGCGTACTCGGCCTGATCATCGGTCCTGTCAGCTTGGTCATTCTTGATGCCTTCAATCGTGCGAATGTGCTGCGCGATCTGAGAACGTACATCATCAATGGCCGGGTCCGATAGCTTTTGTACATTTTTTAATACATCAAAAAGGCTCCTTCTGCAGGAAAGATCTGCACGAAGGAGCCTTTAATAATGAATCAACACCATATTACGGACGGCGGTAGAACGTGATGCTGCCGTTTTTCATTTTTTTCTCAAGCCAACCCAGGAAAAATAAGCGGTACACTGCACGTGTTAACGGAAATACCAGGGTAAATCCGATGATATCCGTAACAAACCCCGGAATCAACAGCAAGAAACCACCCACAAAAATAAAAAGTCCGTCTACCATTTTCCGTCCAGGCACTTTACCTCGTTCCATCTCGGTTTTGGCATCGACGAGTACTTTTCGCCCTTCAAATTGCAGCATCGCTATACCAATCAAGGACGTGAGAATCATGAGAAGCAAGGTCTTCCCGGCTCCGATCCAGTCACTCATCAGAATGAATCCAAACAATTCAATAACCGGAACGAATAATAATATAGCCCACATCCATTTTCGCATTACCAATTACTCCTTTCCTGAGAGCCACACTTTCTCCAGTGCGCTATAGAGCTCAGGGGCGGCTTTATCCAGTCTTACCGGCTTCCAATCTCCATTCACCCACACATGCTGGGTAGAGCCTGTAACCAGTCGTTCTCCCGGAAGCGATTCATCAGAAGCCCATACCTGCTCTCCAATGCCGAATTGTACAGCAAGGTCTTCGGTCATGCGTCTTACGTCGTACTCATAATTTAATCGAAGACCACTAAATGCAACAATTCGGGTGAATATCATAATCTCATCATCATACTTTGCAGGCTTATGATACTTCACATCCAGTCCAGTTACGGGAAGCAGTAGCCCCTGTTCCTCCATTTTACGATATGTATACCCCATTTGGCGAATCATCTCGGTTCGACCGATTTCAAACCAATTCAAATAGTTGGCGTGATAGACCACACCCATCTGATCACTCTCTTGATAGCGTACACGCAGACGTGCCGCATACCAGTTTCCATGGTGCTGTTCTTGCATGTTACCCGCCTCCTTGGGTCTACCCTTTATACGTATTTATTCCGTGAAAAGTCTCATAAAGATGGAAAAAAGCAACGGGACAAATGCCCCATTGCTTCATTCCTGTTTTGATCCATCTAAAACTTAATTGTTCAATTAAGCGTTGTTTGGAATTTGGCTTACTTTGATCAGGTTGGTAGAACCGGAGCGACCCAGAGGTACACCCGCAGTGATGACAACCAGATCACCTTCTTTGACGATTCCCGATTTCAAACCGCCTTCGATTGCATTCTCAAACAAGGAATCCGTCGAGTCACAACGTCTGCCTTTCACCGGTGTAACACCCCAAGCCAGTGCAAGACGACGGGAAGTTCTATCTTCCGTAGTCACAGCAATGATTGGAGCTTCCGGACGGTATTTGGAAACCATACGAGCCGTATGGCCAGATTCAGTCGAAGTGATGATCGCTTTTGCGTTCAGATCTTGAGCGGACAGCGCAACGGATTGGCTGATTGCCTCTGTAACAGTTGTTTGTTGTGCAACACGTTGTTTCAGATACAGCTCTTGATAAGGCAGAGCGGACTCTGCTTTTTCAGCGATACGGGACATTGTCAGAACGGATTCAACTGGGTATTTACCCGCAGCTGTCTCACCAGACAACATGATTGCATCTGTTCCATCGAAAATTGCATTCGCAACGTCACTTGCTTCCGCACGAGTTGGACGCGGGTTGCGTTGCATGGAATCCAGCATTTGTGTAGCTGTAATAACCGGTTTGCCTGCAACATTACATTTTTCGATCATGCGTTTTTGTACCAATGGTACTTCTTCCGCAGGAATTTCCACACCAAGGTCACCACGAGCTACCATCAAGCCATCAGACACTTCAAGGATCTCATCCAGGTTGTCTACGCCTTGTTGGTTCTCAATTTTGGAGATGATTTGGATATGTCCAGCATTGTGTTTCTCAAGCAGTTCACGAATCTCAAGCACGTCACTTGCTTTACGAACAAAAGAAGCCGCGATGAAATCGATACCTTGCTCGATACCAAATACGATATCGTTCGCATCTTTTTCAGTGATACCCGGCAGAGAAATGGCAACGCCTGGAACGTTAACACCTTTTTTGCTTTTGATCGTTCCGCCGTTCACGATACGGCATTTGATCTCGGTGCCTTGCACTTCCACCACAGTCAGTCCGATCAGACCGTCGTCGATCAGAATTGTAGATCCCGGCTCAACATCATTTGGAAGATCTGCATACGTAATGGAAAGACGTTCTTTGGTTCCCAGAATTTCTTCTGTTGTCAAAGTGATGTACTCGTCCTGAACCAGTTCAATCGGTTCAACTTCGAGTTTACCTGTCCGAATTTCCGGTCCTTTGGTGTCCAGCAGGATTGCTACGGTTTTGTTCAACTCTTCGCATGCTTGGCGAATCGCTTTGATCCGTCCGCCGTGCTCATCGAAATCACCGTGGGAGAAGTTCAGACGGGCCACGTTCATACCGGCCATAATCAGTTTTTTGGTGTTCTCCAGTGATTCACTGGATGGACCGATTGTACATACAATTTTCGTTTTGCGCATTTTGGGTTTCCTCCGATTTTAAAAGGTCTCTCTGTATATGTCTTTTTTCTTTTTCCAACTATTAAATTTACTATACTTTCGTTCTTTTGTATAGGAAATTCGTCACATCATTCTGCATTTCCCGACAAATTATTCACTGCATCCACTCGAATGGGCTCCTCCGGAGCTTCAACTGGGGCCGGTGGCGTTGGAGATTCGAACGTAACAGATCCGATTTTGCGGAATTTCTCGTACCGATCCTGCTTCAGCTGATCCCCGCTCCAGCCTTTCATCTCTTCCAGATGACGAACCAGAGCTTCGCTGATGGCTGCTGCAGCACCTTCATAATCCCGATGCGCACCACCACGTGGTTCAGGAACAATTTCTTCGATAACTTCCATCTCCAGCAGATCCTTGGCTGTTATCTTCATCGCTTCTGCTGCCTGATCTGCCTTGGACGCATCTTTCCACAGGATGGACGCTGCACCATTCGGAGAGATCGCTGAATAAATGGCATGCTCCAGCATGAGTACACGATTGCCTACAGCCAAGGCGAGTGCGCCGCCGCTTCCACCCTCACCGATAACCACAACAATTACAGGCACCGTGAGCTTCGCCATTTCAATCAGGTTACGGGCGATGGCTTCCGATTGACCTCTCTCTTCTGCAGTATTACCCGGATAGGCTCCTTTAGTATCAACAAATGTAATAATTGGACGACCAAATTTGTTCGCCTGCTTCATCAGCCGCAGTCCTTTGCGGAAACCTTCCGGATGCGCGCTCCCGAAAAAGCGGGCGATATTATCCTTCGTATCTTTCCCCCGCTGTTGTCCGATGACGGTTACCGTTCTTCCATTCAGTTTCGCAAGGCCGCCAACGACGGCCAAATCGTCGCCAAACATCCGATCACCATGAAGTTCGATAAAATCGGTAAAAATCAGCTGGATCAGGTCAAGTGCAGTTGGACGCTGTTGATGACGCGCCAGATGCATTTTCTGAGCTGCCGTTATGCCGGAATAAATCTCTTCTTCAAGTCTATGATAACGTTCCTCCAGGCGGGCGATTTCATCAGTGAAATCAATACCCTTCTCCTGTCCAAACTGTACAAGCTCCTCAATCTTTTTGCGCATCTCAACCAGAGGCGCTTCATATGGCAACTCACCCGCCATTTAGACCCCTCCCTTTTCGCTGTGCATATCCAGAAGCTTGGCAAGGGTCGTACGAAGTTCCTTCCGGTGAATCACCAAGTCCAACTGACCATGCTGCATATTAAATTCTGCCGTCTGGAAATCATCAGGCAGCTTCTGACGAATGGTTTGCTCAATAACAATTCGGCCGGCAAAGCCAAATACAGCACCTGGTTCAGCGATGTTAATATCGCCCAGACTGGCGAAACTCGCTGATACCCCACCGGTGGTCGGGTCCGTGATGACCGAAATATAAAGGCCTCCTTGTTCATCCAAACGAGCCAGTGCCGCACTTGTTTTGGCCATCTGCATCAAGCTGAGGATACTCTCCTGCATCCGCGCTCCACCAGAGGTTGAGAAAATAATCAGGGGCAATTTTTTCTCCGTCGCGTGCTCTACAGCACGAGTAATTTTCTCCCCTACAACAGAGCCCATGCTGCCTGTGAAGAAATCAAAGCTCATGACAGCAACAACTACAGGTAAACCTTCAATCGTTCCTTCTCCTGTAATTACAGCTTCCTTCAAGCCTGACTTCAGGCGCTGCTGCTCCAGCTTGCTGCTGTATCCCGGAAAACCAAGCGGATCAACCGAAACCATGTCGGCATCCAGCTCAACAAAGCCTTGCTCGTCCAAAACCATGGCAATACGCTCCATGGCATTCAAGCGCATGTGATAGCCGCAAGCAGGACATACTTTCAGATTTTTCTCCAATTCCTTACTATATTGAATCGTGCCGCATTTGCTGCACTTGTTCATAAGTCCTTCAGGGATTTCACGCTTTGGACGTTCTACGACTTCCTGGCCTTCGCCACGAACCGCACGCTCGGAAGGTATGGTAGCGTACTTCCGTTTTTTCTGGAATATATCTTTGAACACAACTACACCTCTCCAGCCGTTGATTTGATAGCCGCACCCTGCATACATCGCGAAAAGCGACTTCTACAGAGGTACTGCGGTGAACCGTTTACGACCCACACGCTGCAATGGGCCTTGTCCAGGCATTCACAACAAAAAAATCCGCCGGCATAAGGCAAGAATCAGTGGCTTCTATCAGCACGATTGATGTTACCTGTATTACCGAAAGATTGTTGCGCGAAATACTTGAACTTGTCTCGGTAGGGTCTCCGGGAGCAGCCTGGTCAGTCCATAGCCTAACAAAAAAAGAAGGAAGGACAGCAGCATACAATACATGCAAGTCGATTCCTCTCTCCGCTTGCGCGGTCAGCCCCTTATGTACCGATGGTACTTTCTTCTTCGCCAAGGCACCTCTGATGTTGAATCAAATCAGGAATGCAGAATCGAATTCAGCACTTCCTGGACTTCTTCCAATTCCCCAGAAGGGACGCGAATCTCAAATTGCTGCTTGGATAAACTGATGGGACGGGTCTGTACCAGAAAACCTTCTTCCGAAAGCTTGGTCTTAATCTTGTCCGCAACCTTTGCTGTCGGTGCAATGTAAATCACCGTCCACATGCCATGTCCGCCCCCTAAGCTAATGTTCAGAGCCCGTATATTGGACTAATGATACCATACCTCCGTTTTTTTCTGCAAGGAAGGGTTCAGGACCTTAGGGGAGAAAACGGGATCTTGGGGGACATTTGTCCCACTAGGATAACCGATACGCTTAACACTCCGTCTGATATTTTGGCAAGGGAGATAAGACGTTCAGATTTTCCAGGGCAGCACCTGCCGCCCTGAATGTCCTGCAGCTAGGGAGGAAATTATTAATCGGTAGGGTATTTTTTAGCATTGAGATTTTTGTGGGCAATACGTGCGGAAGCCGCAGCAGCCAGACCGGCGACCAGATCATCCAGGAAGACATGAATGCCTGATCCATCTTCATTCAGATCGTGAATGACGCCTATTTTTTCTTTATCCAGGTAACCAAAACTGGTTAAACCAATCATGCCATACACATGGGTAATGCCAAGGGCCAGAGTCTCGTCCACTCCATACAGGGATTCATCCGCTTCCATAATGGCCTGCAGCGGCTGGGGCAAGAGACGTTTTTCAGCCAGCTCATCCAGAGCAATGCCAGTATACAGCGTATACTGAACCTCTCTTTTTTGTAGTACCGACTTCACACTTGTTACACAATCATCCATAGTCAGTTCCGGGTGGTACCCTTTTTGCAGACGATATACAATTTCAGCGATTGCATCAATCTGTACACCCCGCCGGGCCAGCATAGCTTCTACGATTTCATATGACATATCTCGACCTCCCGCATCGCTCCCCCGAGGACCGCGAGGTCCTTCGGTGTTCTCAAGTGTATGCGGCTACCCAGCAAAACGTTCATAAAAAAACACAAATGGACTTCTGTCCGGGGTTAAACGGGGCTCCCAGGCAGCTGTCTCACTTGGTTTGACCAAACAAAAGAACCCGTCCGGCATAACCGGACAGGTTCCTCCTTTGGCAATGGGCGCTGCCAAGGCCATTACTTGATTTTAACTGTACCCTCGCCCAGCATCTGCTCCATCTCGGAGAACAGTGTAGGAGACGGTTTAATCCGGTAAGCATCGCTTAACGCAAGCAGCTTCTGCTGCTGCTCATAGAAAAGTACCGTTGCAACCGGACCCGGATGCTGCTGGAGCAGCTGCTTCAAACGTGTCAGCAGTTCCGGTTTCTCGGACTGTGGAGTGATCTTCACGAACACCCGCTGTTGTGCGGGCTGAGACCGGCGAATCTGGTCAGATCCACTGGCAGAAACGGTGCTGCCTGGCCGCGATGCAGGCGTTGCCTCAGCCTTGCCTGCGCCTTCCTCTCGGTGCGTTGCTGGCCCTCCGCCTGCGCTGCTGCGTACAGCTCCAGCACCCGCACCGGCTGGCTGCCGTGCCGGTGCCGCCGGCCGGGAAGGACTGCCGCTGCCGGGCTTCCCGCGCCGTTCGCGGCTGCGCAGCTGCTGTTCCAGTGCCGCCTGTGTGAGCGGCGCCACCTCCTCAGCCAGCAGCTTAAACCCTTCGTCCTGCTGCTGCACTTTGGCACGCACGACGAGCAGTTCGCCTTTCCCGACATGCTGCTGGCTCCGCCGCCATACTTCGGGAAAGAGAACCACTTCGCATCGTTCAATCTGGTCTTCCAGCTCCATGAACGCCATGGCCTTGCCCTGTTTCGTCGTGATGGACTTCACGGACACCACCATCCCGGCAGCGACGGCCATCGTATCGTCGGCTGCTTCGGTCAGCTCCATAATCCGGTCCGCCCCGCTCGATTCGAGCACATCTTCATAATCATCAAGCGGATGACCGGATAGATATAGACCCAACAATTCCCGCTCGAGCTCCAGCTGCTGAGTGGCCGAATACGCAGGGATCTGTGGATATTCAATCTCCCAGTTGGGTGTCTCCACAAAATCAAACAGCTGAATCTGCAGATCCTCGCGCTCCTTGCGCCACTTCAGAGCCGCTTCCACCGTCTCGTCCAGCATTGCGAGCAGCTGCGCCCGGTGTCCAGGCAACGTGTCAAAAGCTCCCGCCTGAATCAATGATTCAATGACACGTTTATTGCAGACACGCAGATCAACACGGCGACAAAAATCGAGCAAACTGTCGAATGGGCGCTCCTTGCGGACGAGCATGATACTCTCCATAGCTTGGGTGCCGACATTCTTCACAGCAGCCAGTCCAAAACGGATAGAACCGGATGCAAATACCTCAGCTTGCTTCTGGTCCACTCCGCCGGATAAACCCGTTTCATCCTGATCTACATGTTTTATCGCCGACGCTTCACTACCGTTCCCAGATAATCCCTCTTGTTTCAGGTCTTCAGGAATTACGGTCGAAGCTTGCCAGCCATATGAATCATCATCTTCTTCGGGCATTGGGCCTGGGTCATCCGGCAATGGTGCATCACCATATTCTTCCTGGCCGGGATGATCATACAAATGATTTACGGTGTTGCTCCCATTGTCCATGTCGGACCTGTCAGTCAGATTGTTCTCCGGTTTACCGGTTACTGCAAAGACTGGAGTAAACAGAATGCCGCTCTCGTTGACGTCAGGCGGCAGGACTTCAATTCCCATACGTCGACATTCCACGACGTATTCCGCAACCTTGCGGTGACTGCCCATAACAGCGGTCAGCATGGAAGCCATAAAATGAACCGGGTAATGAGCCTTCAGATATGCGGTCTGGAACGCCAGTACACCATATGCCGCGGCGTGGGCACGCGGGAAACCGTAGTTGGCAAACTTCACGATCATGTCATAGACCAGGTCCGCTTCTTCCTCGCTATAGCCTTGTTTGAGACTGCCCTGAACGAAATGTCCACGTTCCAGATCGAGCACTTCCCGTTTCTTCTTGGACACGGCTCGGCGCAGCAAGTCTGCTTCCCCCAGTGAGAAACCGGCCATGCGTGAAGCAATCTGCATGATCTGTTCCTGATAGACGATGATGCCATACGTATCCTTAAGAATGGATTCGAGATCGGCATGGGGATAATCGACCTCAATCTGTCCATGCTTGCCCTGAATATACTTGGAGATGAACTCCATTGGACCCGGACGATACAAAGCGAGAACGGAGATGATGTCTTCAAATACCGTCGGCTTCAGATCCTTCAGCACACGACGCATGCCCGCTGATTCCAGCTGGAATATGCCCATCGTGTCGCCACGGCCAAGCATCTCATACGTCTTTGCATCATCATCCGCGATATAGCGAAAATCCGGAACTTGGCCTTCTTCCCCGATCCAACGCAGGCAGCGTTCAATAATGGAAAGGGTTCGCAGTCCGAGAAAGTCCATCTTGAGCAGCCCAATTGACTCCAGATTTTCCATCGAGTATTGGGTTAGTGCAGTGCCCTCGCTTCCTTCCTGAAGCGGAACGGCATCGGTCAGAGGATCGCGAGATATCACGACCCCGGCAGCATGCGTGGACGCATGGCGCGGCATGCCTTCCACCTTCATGGCCATATCCAGAAGCTCACGAGTTTTCGGCTTTGTTTCATATAATACCTTGAGTTCAGGTGTCGCTTCCATGGCACGCCGGATGTTAATCCCGAGCTGTGCAGGAATCAGCTTCGCCGCCTTATCCACCTCGCCATAAGGTACATTTAACGCTCGCCCAACGTCCCTGACTGCTGCGCGTGCAGCCATTGTACCAAAGGTAATAATCTGTGCCACATGTGCTTTTCCGTATTTGGCTGCGACATAATCAATAACCTCATCCCGCCGCTCATCGCTGAAATCGATATCGATATCGGGCATGGAAATACGTTCAGGATTCAGGAAACGTTCAAAGAGCAGGTTATATTTCATCGGATCAACATCGGTAATATGCAGTGTATAGGCAACAAGACTTCCCGCCGAGGAACCCCGGCCTGGGCCGGTAACGATTCCTTGTCTGTGGGCATAAGCGATAAAATCCCATACGATCAGGAAATAATCCGAGAATCCCATATTCTCGATGACCTGAAGTTCGTAGTTCAATCGCTGCTCCAGCTCGGAACGAAGGGCCGAATCCGTCCAGCGTTCTGAGCCCGAATATCGTTCCTCCATGCCTTTTTCACAGAGCTCTCTAAGGTACTGAGAAGGACTCTGTCCCTCAGGCAGCGGTCTGTATTCAGGCAGGATGGACTTGCCAAATTCCAGCTGCAGTTCACAGGATTCGGCAATACGAACCGTATTCTTCAGCGCTTCTTCCACATGAGGGAACAAGCGGGCCATCTCCTGCTCACTTTTCAAATACAGCTGATTGGTACCAATCCGAAGACGACTCTCATCATCAACGGTTTTCCCGGTTCCGATACAAATGAGCACATCCTGAAGTTCAGCGTCCGCTTCGGACAGGTAATGCACATCATTGGTCGCTACAAGCGGAATATCCAGTTCCTCGGCTAGACGGATCAATTGGGGATTGACCCTTTTCTGCTCGGCGAGGCCGTGATCCTGAAGCTCCAGATAGAAATCAGGACCAAAAATATGTTTATAACGAAGCGCAGCCCGCCGGGCCTCTTCTTCCCGTCCATGCAGCAAATGCTGAGGCACTTCTCCTCCCAGACAAGCACTCAGACAGATAATTCCCTCATGATGGGCAGCCAAACTCTCCATGTCAATACGTGGCTTGTAATGGAAACCTTCCAAATGCCCAATAGAGCATAATTTCATCAGGTTGCGGTAACCCGTCATATTCTTCGCCAGCAAGATCAAGTGGTGAATGGGCTGATCCTTGCGGCTGCCCCGCTCCTTGCGGGACCCTGCGGTCATGTATGCCTCACAACCGATAATCGGCTTGATGCCTCGTTCGATACAGGCTTTATAAAAGGGAACAGCGCCGTACATGACGCCGTGATCGGTCAATGCGAGTGTGGTCATCCCAAGATCTGCGGCCTGGTTCACGAGATCCGGAATACGCGCAGCGCCGTCCAGCAAACTATATTCACTATGAACGTGCAAATGCACAAAAGAACTCATGTTCGTTACTTCCTTTCGCCGCGGATAGCTGCAGCATCTGTCTTCAGAGCCCAGCTGCTGCCTATCTTTCTTCTATATGAATACAATAACTGAATACAATTTCAGCACGTACAACCGTACTTTATTATTCTATTTTATCATATCGTCCGGGGGCACGCCCATACAATAAGAGTACAAGCCGCTCCCCCTGTTTCGGGCCACTGACAGGAGGTGCGCTGCTGGGTCTGAAAGGGGTGTTAGCGGGTGAGCACATTTTTATCCAAAGCCATTCTTGATTTCTTTATTGCGTTTGGCATTGTGCTGGGCGGTGCGATGATCGGAGGAATTGGTGCTGTTATCTCTCTCCAGCCTCCGACTCAGACGATGCTTGATATTTCCGGCAAAATCAAGATATGGGCGCTTGCAGCCGCAGTTGGGGGCACCATCGATCCGATGCGTGTCATTGAGAGCAACGTTCTCGACGGCAATCTGTCTCCAGCGGTCAAGCAAATTTTGTATCTGATCTCGGCCTTTATGGGCGCTCATATGGGAACCGAACTCGTAAAATGGGTATGCGGCGGAGGGCGGGGTTAATATGGCACCGGGATTGAGCACATGAGGATTCCACCTTTTTCACGCTACCGCCCGCTTATACGCATGACAGCCGTGTTTGTCCTGGGAATGATCGCGGGAAGCGCTGTATACAACGGTGTATTTCACCTGAGTTATAACAAACTCTGGCTAACCAATCAGGAGTTGCAGCTCCAGCTGCATCAGAATGAGGAGGATATCAAAACGCTGAAAAAATACAGTAAACGGCAAACCGTCATTAAGGAAATTAAGGTGCGCGCTGAAGAGTCTGACAAAGGTCCGGACGAAGCATCTCTCAAAATCATGCTGCAGAAGCTGGGGGACGAGCTTGAGGTTCTTCGTGGTCGTGATGTGTTTAATATCGATGAGTACAGCAAAATGACACGCATCATGCTGAATCAGAAAGTATACACGGTAAGGGAAAAACAATATACGGTCCAAGTCAAAACCATGCTCGTTATGGAAGGCGTACTTCAGGTTTGGGTACAAATTCGGATGCACGTTCCGGCTTAACTACTGGGAAGCAGGTAGAAAAAACTGCCCTTGTCCCTGGCTCGCGTGGTACAATAAGGGTAGTAAATGCTTTCCAGAAAAGGAGCTGCTCATTCGTGTTGATTGATGTTCTCAAGTACGTCCTGATCGCCATATTCGCTCTAGCCATGGTCTGCTCGGCGCTGAACAGCATTCGTTCGTACCGGGCCGCGAATGCCGCTGACGCTGGCCTTTACCGTTCATGGACCAATATTTGGATGGGTGGCATGCTGATTGTATTGTCCGTAATCCTCATGTTTGTCTTCACCGGATCGAGCCTCTCTATTGTTGTGGAAGCGCTCTTTCTGATTATTGGGGCCTACAATCTGTTCGCTGGTTTGCGCAACCGCAGCTACTTTGCCCGTCTACGGGAGCACAGCGGAAATCAGTCAGGCAGCGCGTCCAGGCAATCTGTTTAATGCACGCAGTTAAAAACGAAAAGAGGATATTCCACTCATCGATACATGTCTGAATGCCGGCGTGAACAGCAGTTCGACATGACAATAGTGGGGATATCCTCTTTGTTATATATTTGAAAGCAGTGATTCACTGATCACCTGAACTAGGCGTGGTCAATGGATTGCAGCGTCATGACCGCTTTGCATACGACATTTCCTTCACGGGTAATGACAATGTCCATTTTGCAGGTTCGGCGGCTCGTCTCCAGAATGACGGGTCGAACCAAAATCTGATCCTCAATCTGCACCGGATGGACAAAATATGTCGTCACATTATCCACGACATAATCGTTGCCCGTAACATCCCAGGCAGCCCGCCGTCCCGCCTGCGTCATGACGTTCAGCAGTACCCCTTCAGAGATCGTGCCCAGGTCTGTCGCCATCTGCGGAATAATGAATCCATGAAACATCAATTCATTCTGTTCTCCGCGTTCCTCCGCAAACCCGTTCCAGATCAGATGATCAAAGGTCTCGCCGAGCTGAGGCTGCTTCTGCGCGTCGCGCATGGCCTGCAGTACTTCCTTCCGCGTAATCGAGGCAATTAGCTTCCGATTGCGATCCACAATGGGCAGAAAGTCAATGCCTTCCCAAGTCATAATTTGCGCGGCAGAAGCCAGTGAGGTTTGCAGCGAGGCTGTAACCGGGCGGCGCACGACGCATTTCTCAATGCTCTGATCTTCCAGAAGTTCGCTCACATCCTTCAGGCTGACAATGCCGATAACACGATTCCATTCGTCTACTACCGGGAAGCGATGATCTCCCGTTTCGGCAACCAGCTTGTGAAAATCAGCGGCAGAGCTGGTGACCTTGAGCACTTGAAGACGGGGCTTCTGACCGATAATATCCTCCACAAGCATGATTTTTTTCTTGATCAATCGGTCAAAGATTGCTCGGTTAATCATGGAAGCCACGGTGAATGTATCATGTCTGGAAGAAATAATCGGCAGTCCCAGCTCGTCAGCCAGCAATCGGACTTCACGACTTGTGCCGAATCCGCCGGTGATGAGTACACCCGCTCCCTGCTCAAGCGCAAGTGAATGGGCATTATCCCGGTTACCTACAATAAGCAGACTTCCGGCATCTATATAGCGGGCCATGGCCTGCTCTTTCATCGCACCAATCACATACTTGTGGAGCGGTTTGGCCAAGCCATCACTGCCTCCGAGCACATGACCTTCCACAATGGTGACCACATCGGCAAAGGTCAGCTGTTCTGACATGCCGCGCGGTCTCTTTTCGATCCGTACCGTTCCAATCCGTTCCTTGGTTACCACCAGCCCGAAGTTTTCTGCTTCCTTGACTGCCCGATATGCTGTCCCTTCACTTACGCCAAGCTCTCTTGCCAGGCCACGGACCGATATTTTACTGCCGACTTTTAATTGCTCGATATGCTGCAGCAGCTGTTCGTGCTTCGTTACATTCTCTTCCTGTCCGTCCATCTGTACCACCCCCGAAGATGAATCTGTACTATTCTGTATCTATTATAACACGCTCCGAGGAAAATAACCCCATCCCCCCGCTCTTCGTTTATCAACGCAAAAAGACCGATTACCCTTCGGATTGAAGGATCATCGGTCTTCGGATTCTGTCCTGACGCCTTGATGCAAGGCTTATACAGACTTGCTCTGCTCCTGCTTGTCCACCAGCTTCATCTCCCACTGCCGCAGCTTGGCCCGGCGAACAGCTTCCAGTGCACGCTTCTTCTCTTCATCTACACCGAGAATGAAATGAAGGTGCGCACCAATGATTAATAGGGAGAACAGCACCCATACGATGCCAAAAATATTAACCCAGTCCATTCCACCAGCGAAGGAAATTCGCGGCAGCGCGATAACCAGCATTGACAGAGCGATAAGCAGATAGATCACATGTTTTGCCTTTTTCAACCTTTTCACCATACACAGCTCCTTCGTTCTTGATCGACTCTATATGTCTAGTCTATGAACGGGAACTGTGCAATATGAAAGATTCAGACAAATAACCTGTTTAACGTCTTACGCCTCAGCACCGCCATACAGATGGCCCAGGCTGTCAGCAATAATTTTGTTCACATCTTCAATAATCACGCTCAGACGACGCTCCGCATCGAATAGGCGACGAATGTTGAGATTCAGGCTCAGTACCTCAAACAGCTTCTCCATTTTCTCCATCTCATCCGGTGCCGGCATGTCGCCGCTCATCATGCGCTGCTGTAATTCCATTTGTTGATCACGGAAGCTGTCCAGCATGCGTTTCGCCTCCGGATCAGCTTCGATCAGCTTCATCGCGGAAGTAATCTCTTCCACCTCGCTGCTTTCTCTCAGTGCTTTGGCCAGATCATTGGCTTTGTCATAAATATTCACTATTATTCCTCCTCAATTTGGATTGTTCTGCTGCTATTCAATCATTCCCTCATTTTTCTCGTCGCAACGTTCACCCGTGTTTATACACGCATTTCTCTTCTCTCAAACAATGGCTGACCCAGACAGGTCATCGATTCCGATGTCAAATCAATTGCATTTAATCCAAATGGGTCAATCACCAAGGGGTATATGTCCTCATATGATGAAGCACATGCCATGTTCAGATGCCGTTCAACTTCGAGATCAGACATCAAGTTGCCGCCCGGAAGGAGATCCGTGATGTCCACTAAAAAAGTAACGATTCAGGTTACCGGCTCGGGCATCCTGCAGGACGACGTCATCATGCTGGGCGAAGGGGTGCTCAAGGCCCTTAAAATCCCTTCGGGAAGGCCGCTTCAGCTTCAATTCGGCTCTTACCGCCGTGAAGTCACCGTTATTCCGGTTCCTAGATATGACGGCCTTCGCATCAATCAGACGGTAGCCAGCAAGACCGGCCTGGTTCCCCGTTCGGTCCTGAGTGTATCCTATCGTTCAGCCAGCCGTACGCTGCGCCTTGGACCCTTCATCAGTGTGCTGGTAAGCCAGGATTATCCCGATCAGCCCGATCGGCCCTTTGGCTCCATCACGATGTTCTGTCATGAGCTGGTGAACGCCTGCCGTAAGCAGGGCGCCTATGTATCCTTTTTCACGCCAGAGGATATCGGAGCGGTAACGGGTCATATTCAGGGCTGGGTGTATGATGACGGCTGGAAAAAGACGGTTCTGCCCATTGCAGACGTCGTCAATAACAGGCTGACATCCCGTAAGCTTGAGAACAAACCTAGCGTACAGCATTTCATGAAAGAAGTAAAATCTCTCTACGGCACACAAACCTTTAATGAAAAGTTCCTGGATAAAAATGAAGTGTTTGATGCCTTGAAGTCCATTACAACACTCAAAAGGGTCCTGCCGGAGTCTCATCTGCTGAAGTCCTCTGCCACGCTCAAAACGATGTGCACCCGGTATCCGGTTGTATTTCTCAAGCCTGTGCGAGGTTCGCTTGGCAAAGGAATCATCCGGGTCTCCCGTCAAATTGACGGCAGTTTCCTTACACTCGCAACCAGTGTTGGGGGCACCCGCAAACAAACGTATACTTCCCTGGATAAACTCTATGCCAGTCTGTCCGGAAAAATGAAAACGACGCGATACCAGATCCAGCAAGGCCTATCTCTCATTGATAATAGCGGCCGGCCTGTAGACTTCCGTGCCCTCGTACAAAAAAACAGATCAGGCAAATGGAGTGTAACATCCATCGTAGCCCGCATTGCTGGAGGCAGCCATTATGTATCGAATCTAGCCCGCGGTGGAAGCCTCAGTACCGTTAAGGAGGCCGTGGCCAAAACCCAGCTTCCCGCATCGGCCAAAGCTTCGGCTTATGCCAATCTTCATACGGCAGCGCTCGACATTGCCAAAGGAATTGAGCATGCGATTCCGGCCCATTTCGGTGAACTTGGTATTGATCTTGCGATGGATACCACTGGTCGTGTCTGGCTGCTCGAGGTTAATTCGAAACCGTCCAAGAATGACAATACGCCACTGAGCGAGAGTAAAATCCGGCCCTCTGTCAAAGCCATGCTGGAATACTCCACGTATCTGGCCGGATTCTGAAGAGTGATCCATTACAGGAGGTGCATTTCGATGCCATCATCGCCGCAAACATCAACCATAGCCATTCTGGTCCGTGGTGCTGAGGGATCACCGCCGTTCTCGGATGAACTCTTTTGCCGTCGTCTCAGTTTGGAGAGTCATCGCTATAACTTGAATATCATCGTGCTGCCCATATCCGCTGATCGAGATAACCCTCTACCAGAAAAAGGATACATTTACCGTAAAGGACAATGGAAAACAGCTCCTGTTCACGGGGTGCAGATGCTGATGGATCGCTGCCTGCTGCCACTTCCAAGGCGATGGAGACAGCAGCTTCATGAACTTGCTTTATCGGGCAGCGGGCACATCAGACCCTACTGGTCTGTTTCCCTGCCGGGTAAATGGAAAGTCCACCGGGCACTGTCTCGGGAAAAACAGCTGAGCAGACTCCTCGTCCCTACCGTACTCCTTCAACCTCATGCTCCATGGGAGCAGTGGCTGAAACGATGGCCCAAGGGACTTTTCTTCAAGCCTGTTTCAGGAACCCATGGCAAGGAAACATTTCGTCTCATCCAAGAAAATGATACCCCCACATGGGTTATTGAAGGCAGAGATCAGGACAATGAACGTTTTCGGCGTAGATTTTATACACCTCATGCGCTCTCAACCTGGCTTGAATCCAAGTTTTCCAGTCGCCGGATGATCATGCAGCCATATCTGGACCTGAGTCATAATGGGCATCCATTCGACATCCGTGCCCTGGTGCAAAAAAACAAACACGGGCGCTGGACCCTGACGGGATGCATGGTTCGCGAGGGTGCCGAGGGCTCCCTTACCTCCAATTTGCACGGCGGAGGAAAGGCCTATCCAGCTCACTCTTATCTTATCGATCGATACGGAAGTATGCGTGCCAACACCATTCTAGAAGGGATCCATCATGCTGCTGCTCTAATCCCTCCCTTGCTGGAGAGTCAATTCGGCAGACTTGCTGAATTGGGACTGGACTTTGGAGCAGATTCGACAGGTCGTCTCTGGCTGCTTGAGGTCAATTCGAAGCCAGGACGCTCTTCATTCGCAGAGGCAGGCGACCGACACATGCAGACACTGACATACACCCAGCCGCTTGCCTATGCTCGTTATTTGCTGCAACAACATGTTCTCACGGACGTCGTTCGTCCAATGAAAATGCCGAATACATCCAGCACAGCTGGCCTGAAACCCATCCCGATTCAAGGCGGCTAGGCCCGCAGCGCCCGCTTGCCATGGAGCCGAAGGATTTTTTTCAGGATAGGAGGATAAATCATGAGTTTGACCTTTTGCAATCTGCATTTTACGCAGCAACCGGATAAAGTGGTTTATGTATCCAACGCATTAATGAAAAGTCTGAATCTATCCGGCAAAAAAACGATACATCTGCGGTTTGGGCGAGACCGGGTGCCTGCAACCATCAAACCGATCAAGAAGGCAGGAAAACATCTCTATCTCGCCTCGGGCATACGCAATCTGATGAACGTTCCCAAGCGGGGCAGCATCTATCTGCGCAACCTGCAAAATGATGAAGTCCAGCTCGGTCCACTAATTGGAGTATTGTCCGATGGACCTGCAACGAGCTCGAATCCGTTTGGCTCCCGTACCGGGTTCATCAAGCAATTGCTCCGGGAAGGCAGCCGTAAATCCTATATCTATGCGTTCACTCCAAGGGATATTAACTGGCAGAATGAAACGGTATCCGGTTTTTTTCTGAACGAAAATGGAAGCTTTGTTCGGAAAACGGTCCCTTTGCCAGACGTCGTGTACAACAGGTTGCCTAGCCGCCGTTCCGATTTCTCGCCTGCCATCAATCAACTGAGGGAACGGTTTGTCCGTCGTAAAATCCCATTTTTCAACTGGAGCTTTTTCAATAAATCGGACATCTACAAGCTGCTGGAGAATGATCCTGAAGCAGGTAGATATATTCCAGAATCGATCACCAATCCGACTGTCGAACAAATGAGAGAAATGCTGGAACGACACCAGTTTGTATATTACAAGCCGACGGCGGGAAGTCTCGGTAACGGAATTTATCGGTTGACCTATTCGCCCAAACGCGGATATTTCGCACGCTACCGGAAGAAAGGCGGCAATGCCCTTCTACGCTTCGGTTCATTCAACGGCCTAATGCGCATGCTTCAGGGCAGGCACGGAAAACAGCTGCGAGGCTACGTCGTACAGCAGGGGATCCGGCTCATTGAGATCGATGAGTGTCCGATTGATTTTCGCTTCCATATGCACAAAAATGGGAGCAATCAATGGGTCGTCGTCGGTATCGGAGCCAAGAAAGCTGGTCGGGGCAGCGTGACTACCCACATCAAAAATGGCGGCTCCCTGATGACCCCTGAACAGGCGCTCAGCCGTAACTTCGGCGAACGTGCGGGAGAAGTGCTGCAGCAGGCCAAATCCGTCGCTATTACACTGGCCCAGGCGATTGAAACCCAGCACCAGCATCTGATTGGTGAGATTGGCTTTGATCTGGGCATTGATCAGGAGGAACATGTATGGATGTTCGAAGCGAACGCCAAACCCGGGCGCTCCATCTTCCGTCACCCTTCACTCCGGGTGGAGGGAAAATCATCGGTGGAGCACATTTTGGAACACTGCCTGTATTTGAGCAAATTCCGGAAGAGGGACGGCATTTGATGAGCCTTCATGATGATTTCAAACCTGTCATTGCCGTGTTGACCATGCACGACGACCACCGGGGATTCAGGGGAAACCATCAAAATTTTCTGGACATTATACAGACAGGCGAAAACATGGGTTATCAGGTGTATATCGTAACTGTAAGAGATCTGAACGTGAGTGGTCCTACGGTTAAGGGCTATACGTATAACAAAGGGAGCGGAAAGTGGACTTCACAGTCCTTCCCTCTCCCTCATGTGCTGTACAATCGCATTCCCTATCGGGAAGATGAGCGAAAGCCCTCCGTTCAGCGGAAAATTGAGGAATGCATGCAAGCGGGGATCGAGCTGTATAATCCGTTTTTCTTCAATAAATGGGATCTGTTCGAATGGCTGAAGAAGTCCAAATCCACCCAGCATCTAATCCCTCATACACGCCGGATGCGAAGTGCTACTACGCTGGGTACGGTGCTGCGGGCATTTCCCTATCTATATCTGAAGCCGGAGAGCGGAAAAGCGGGAAAAGGCATCATGATGCTGAAGTTTCAGGAAAAGGAACGTCTGCCGTTCCGGCTCAGAATACAAAGCTCCCGAAAGAGCACCACGTATAAGACAGCAACGCTTGCGAAGTTATGGTCTCGCATTCGCCGGGAAACCGGGCATACACCTTATATCATGCAGCAAGGAATCGAACTTGCCTCATCCCGCAAACGCCCCTTCGATCTGCGCGTTCTGGTACAGAAGAATGGCAAAGGACAGTGGAGTGTAACAGGGGTGGGTGCAAGACTGGCGGGTTCACGAAGCATTACAACCCACGTTCCACGCGGAGGCAGCGTCGAAGATCCCGAGAAGCTTCTTACCGAACTGTTCGGGGAAGAAACAACAACTGCACTAATGAAAAAGGTCAGATCGACATCATTAACCATTGCCCGTCAGGTTGAACGAGGCTCTGGCCATACGCTTGGGGAGATGTCTATGGACCTTGGCATCGATGATCTCGGAGAAATCTGGTTCTTCGAAGCCAATGCGAAACCGATGAAATTCGATGAACCCCAGATTCGTAAAAAGTCATTGGAACGCATTTTCCAATATAGCGCCTATCTGGCCCGCCAGTCCAAACGATAATGGAAAGGAATAACAGCTAAAGAAGGTGATTGTTTGTGTCCTCACCTGTTCTAGGCATTATGACGTTGTACTTAAACGAACATCGCGCCTTGGAAGAACGGAGCATCTACCGCAGAATGATCCTTGAAGGACGCAAGCGGGGACTCGACATTTACGTGTTCACACCTGCGGATGTACATCCCGGTGGCAAACAGATCGAGGCGATGGTCTTCCATTCGGAAAAGGGATGGTCCAGGGAATGGCGCCCATTTCCGGACATGATCTTCGACCGCTGTCGCATACAG
This sequence comes from Paenibacillus sp. FW104-T2, assembly GCF_058789975.1. Lineage (NCBI taxonomy): Bacteria > Bacillati > Bacillota > Bacilli > Caryophanales > Paenibacillaceae > Paenibacillus > Paenibacillus sp. FW104-T2. The sequence continues at coordinate 83,214 of NZ_JBYTCE010000020.1, forward strand.
CGAAATCGCAGATTCCAGCAGCTGCTCGCCTTTCGCGAGAAATACGGGCACATGCTTTTCCTAAACCGGCCGCTTCGCAATAAATGGACCATACATCAGACGCTCTCGGCAAGATCCGCCTTTCGTGAACATTTGCCGGAGACCGTTCTGTTCCAGGATATGTCTGATGTCAATCGAATGCTTAAAGCTTCTTCGCTGATCTATTTGAAGCCCATAAACGGAACAGGCGGACGTGGAATCCTGCGGATTGAACGCAACAGTAGCGACGCCAACATGGTCCTTGTTCAGGGACGTGATCAGAAACGGCGTATCATTACCCCGCGCAAGGTCCATTTATCAAGGCTTGGTTCTCTGCTCCAGCATTGGAACATGAAAGATAAATATTTGGTTCAGGAAGGTATTCAGCTCCAGCTCCCAAATGGCCGTGTGCACGATTATCGCATGCTTGTACAGAAGAATGGCGAGGGAGAATGGGAGCTGACCGGCTGTGCTGGGCGCATGGGAGCTGAGAAGAGTGTAACATCGAATCTGCATGGCGGCGGTCAGGCTGTTCCCATGCACCGATTGATGAAACAATGGATCACCGATGAGGAACTGAGGGATGAGATTAATGCCACAGCCGAGAAACTCGGCATTTCAGTGGCCTCATTCCTGGAAGATACGTACGGTGATCTGTGTGAGCTTGCTCTGGACTTGGCGATTGACAAGGATGGCCGCATCTTCCTGCTTGAAGTGAATCCCAAACCGGCACGAGAGGTATTTGCACGGATTGGTGAGCGGAATATCTATTACAAAGCAATTACTCAGCCGCTGGAGTATGCTCTCTGGGTGTACCGCAACCGGACGGTTAGTACTCCGAACAAGGTGAAAGTAACCAAACCTGTAACCGGTAAGACCACCGCAGCCCGGAGGTCCCGGAAATCAAGATTAAAGTAGCCGTTTCACTTTGGATTCGGCCTCCATGCAATCTTAAATCGATACTCATTGCATATCAAAGAGCCTTTATCTCCTCCTCGCCCGTTTGACAGGCTTCGGAGATAAAGGCTCTTCAGGTTTTGAACGCTGATTCAGATCAGTTCTAGATGTAGTGCTGCTTGCTATTCAGCTTCTCTGTATAGACGAGTAAGCTCGGTAAAGTCAGAGATTAATACATCTGATCCAGCAAGTTCTTCATCACGACCGAAGCCGGCATATGCACAGCCAATGACAGTTTGCCCATTCATTTTTCCTGCTTCAACGTCGGACGAGCGGTCTCCTACCATCCAGGCATCCTGAATCCGGTGTTTTTCGAGGAGTATTTGTACCAGGTTTACCTTGGAAGGTGTCTTGTATTGTCCTGCACTGTATACGCCTTCGAATAAAGGCATAATCTCGTGTGCAAACGCAACTCCTTTGACATAGTCCTCCAGTCCATTACTCGCAACAAACAAACGAACACCTTGTTCCTTGAGGGCTTGAAGCGTCTCTTTTACATGCGGGTAAAGCTGGGAACTTCCCTGGTCAAGTCCCTCGATTTCCAATTGAAGCAGCAATTCATCTGCACGACGATGTGCCGCTTCAGAAGCTTCCGGCATGACCACTTTCCATATATCTTCGAGCAGCATACCCAAACTTCCCAGCATCCGTTCCTCGGGAGGTGTCTCCCCTTCGAAATGTCCTTCGGCACGCAGTGTATCAAAAAGCTTTTGATAAGCAGGCAACAGCAGGGTCTCTGTCTGGAACAACGTTCCGTCCATATCAAAAATCATCGCTTCCGGTTTTCGCAATACAGTCTCTTTACTCATTTCCAGGATTCGTTCCTTTCGGATTGAAATATGTAATCAGCATCATACCCTTTCCATGATAAACAAAAACGTTTGGCAGTGTAAACCGAACACTGTAAAAGGTTTATTCGTCACGTCTTACTTATCCGATACAAACCATATACAAAATATAAACGAACTATGTACAAACTTACTTTCATAACGTATAATACTGAAAAATAGTTCTTAAGACTCCCAATCCATAAGTCCTGCAAGTTGCCTTTTTTCAAGTTTTTTCGACAAATACATATAACCAAAAGAAAGGAAAAGGAATCATGAAGAAACGGAGAACATTCAAAATTTTTTATAAAATCGGGCTGGGTTACCTGCTTGTATTGGCGGTACTGGCTGGAAGCATTTTACTGATTCAGAACAGTATTGGCCAGCTGCAGGAAGAACTAGATTATCTCGTCGATCACGATATGAAAGTGCATGCCTTGACGTATGAATTGGAGAAAAACATGGTGGATATGGAGACAGGACAGCGTGGTTACGTGATCACTGGACAGGAAAATTACCTGGAGCCCTATACAGCGGGAAAAGAGCAGCTTGTCGAGCTCAAGGAGCAGTTAGCGGGCCTTATCTCCAATAACCGGGCTCAATTGACATTATTGCAAGATATACATAGCTCCATGAATGACTGGATTCAAGTAGCCGGGGAGCCAGTTGTCTCCCTGCGTCAGGCTAATGATCTCGATGCCATCCGTCAGTTTTTTGCAACAGATCCAGGCAAAGCAGATATGGACGAGATCCGCAGTTCCCTGATTACTTTCCGGAACAACGAGCTGGCTTTGACAGAAACACGTACAGAAGCATTAAAACAGAAAAATATGATTCTGAACTGGGAACTATACGGAGCTCTTATTCTTGTTGCCCTGATATCGATCTTTGCAGCACTAATTTTGTCCCGTGCCATTGTCAAAAACATTCGTACCGTTACCCATGCGCTGAATGACATCGGTTCCTCCAACGGTGACCTGACCCTGCGCATCGCTACCCCGATGAGGGATGAAACGAGAGAACTCGCCGAGTCTGCGAATACGATGCTGTTTGGTTTGCAGCAAATGATGCTGGACATCCAGCGCAATGCCAATGTTCTCAGCACCGCATCGGATCGTATGGATAAAGGCGTAGCGGACAGCCACCTGGCCAGTAAAGAAGTAGCCACAGCCATGGAACGAGTCGCTGAAGGGGCAGATGAGCAGGTTGCTCTTACCCAAACGATGGTCGCTGCAATGCAACAATCCCAAACCGGACTCAGCCGGGTGGCCGCATCTGCTGCAGACGTGGCTGAACGGGCGGTACGTACCGAATCCATAGCCATCGATGGGCAGCAGCGCATTGACAATGCGGTCGGCAAAATGGGAGTTATTGAACAATCCTTCCTCTCTGTACAGGAAGCCATTAATGATATTTCCAAGATGTCCGATCAAGTCATTAACATTGCAGATGCCATGTCAGGGATCGCCAGACAAACCAATCTGCTAGCATTGAATGCCGGAATTGAGGCAGCACGTGCAGGAGAAAACGGACGCGGTTTCGCAGTTGTCGCAGCAGAGATTCGCAATCTTGCGGATCAAAGCGCCACATCAGCCAAGGAAATTACGAGCATATTGGAAACGGTGGTCGCAGGTGTTCATAGCACAGTGGATGTTGTAGATGAGAGCACGGTTCATGTTAACGAAGGTCTGCGGACCATCGAGGACGCAGGTCATGCCTTTGCAAATATTACACAGCATATACATGACCTCAGCGGTCAAATGATGGATGTATCCGCGGTGGTTGAAGAACTCACATCGGGCAGCGAGGCCGTCATGAATTCCATTAACGAAGTATCCATCGTTGTGGAAGAAACCGCATCTGCTACGGAGGAAGTATCTGCCATGACCGAAGAACAGCTTGCCTCCTTACAGGAAATGAGCGACACTTCCAAACAGCTGAATCAAATGTCCGATGCACTCGACGAACTGGTAAAACGATTCAAGCTGGCTTAACCGTGTGCTTACAACAGCTAAAACAAAAAGAGCAGCTTCCACTTAAGGCAGCTGCTCTTTTTGTATAATTTATTTCTGCAAGAGTATAAATTAGTTAAGCTTATTGTTGCTTTCAGCATCTAATCCAAGACGGCAACACTACCGACTAGCGGCGGATCTGGATCGTGTTCCCCTCCGGATTACGCAGAGCTTCCAACACCAATTGGGCACGGTATCCGTCGTTAAAATCATACGTTTTCGCCGGCTGCCCCTGAATACGAGCGATTACATGCTTGAGAACTGGCAGCTCTCCCATCGATTCATCTACCTCTACGGGTGCAAGCGGCTGGCCAACTGGCCCCATCATCAGTTCTTCCCAGTTTTCCAGAGCGATCGTGCCTTCAGTTCCGTAAACGACCATGGATACTCGTTCCTTACCTGCAAAATGAGCCATTCCATTAAGCTGAATACGAGTTCCGTCCTCCAGCTTCATTACAGCCTGTACCTCATGTTCACATTCCTCCGCATTATCGGGGTACTGGACTTCGCTGCTTACCTCTGTAATTGGGCCAAACACATGCTGTATCATATGGATCCAGTGGATGCCCACTTCAAGGATAAAGCCCCCCTGCTCACGGCTTGAAATCCATGAATTCTGCTGCCATGCACGCGGCCACTGAGGGAATTGCAGAATCAGCTCTATTTTGCGAATCGCACCTATGCTGCGCTGCTCCACCAGTTTCTGCAGCTTCATTACAGAAGGTTCATGAGGCATGGAGAAATGAATGGCATGAATTACCCCTGCCTGCTCCGCGGCCTCAAGCATCTCTCTCGCCTCTTCTGTACTGTTCGCCAGCGGTTTCTCGCAAAACACATGGATCTTCCGCTTTAAAGCCTCCATGACGACAGGATAATGAAATTTAGGCGGTACAGCAATGTACAATAGATCAATTTCATGTTCATTCAGCAGCTGCATGTAATCGCTATATGCGCTAATTTCTGCATGGGCATCAGCAAAGTTGCTAAGCGATTCATCGTGTGCTTCACATACGGCTACAAGCTTAATACTTCCATTCAGCTCTGCTTGCTCCGCCTGTTGAACCATATGTAAACCCATCTTTCCTAACCCGATCACAGCCATTTTTAATCGTGTCACTATGTCTCCTCCAATCTGATTTCCATTATAACAGAAGTTAAATGGGGTCCGTTTTCTTACGTTAACATGCAAAGAGAAGCATATAGCTCAATGCTTATGATCAATTAAAGGTTACGTCTATATCTGATGTCTTTATTTTACATATAATGTAAATCATTCTCGTTAGGTCATTGGTTGCAGGAATATATAACCATTCTATTTTCCTATATCTATTAAGCAGTTAAGCGTTACCAACTTAAGAATCAGGTACTTTTGCTTATAAAAATAAGTTGACAAAAAACCACATAAAAAGATAACCTTCGTAATAACAAGGATATATTTCCTTTTACAACCTTAGACAAGCACTTGCATTCGAAAAAAATTGGATTATACCCTATGGGTCTTAAAACCTATTTTATGAAGCGAGGTGTCCCGCATGAAAACCGTTGCGGACTATTTGGCAGAAACGCTGCACAAGCTTGGTGTTACTCACGTCTTCGGTATTATTGGAAAATCGATATGCCCTGCTGTTCTGAAGATGGTGGACCACGGCCTAGAGTTCATACCAGGTCGCCACGAATCCAGTTCAGGATTTGCAGCAGCTGGTTACGCTCTCCAAACCGGAAGGCTGGGTGTTGCATTCGCGACTTCAGGTCCGGGTGGAACCAATCTTTTAACCGCTGCAGCTCATGCCAAAGCCAATAACCTTCCGGTGTTGTTTATTACCGGGCATCAATCCATTCAGGAATTAGGCATTCCACAGTGCCAGGACTCTTCCTCCTATCTGGCCGATCTCGCAGAGATGTTCAAACCCGCTACGTTATTCAGCAAACTGGTGGAGCGTGGGGACCACTTCGGCACATTGCTCAATCATGCTCTCTCCATTGCACTTGGCCCGAACAAAGGTCCGGTTCATCTGTGTCTACCCTTTGACGTTCAGACCGAACTGCTTGCTGAATGCCGAATTGTCATGCCTGAACCCGAGCCTCTAGTTAGCATCTCTAACCTTAATCGAATTCTTCCCCTGCTTCACAAGTCCAGTCACCCATTAATTATCGCAGGCAAAGGTGTCAATCGAGCCAGAGCTCATGACGAGCTATTGCAGCTTGCAGAACAATTCCAAATTCCTGTCATCACGACGCCCGGTGGGAAAGGAGCTATCGCCTGGAACCACCCGTTATACCATGGACCATGTGGTGTCGGGGGCTTCCCCCATGCCGATGAATTGCTCAACCAAAGTGACCTCTATATCGTGCTTGGGTCGCGGCTGAGTGACATGACGATCTGCAATCTCAAACCGGAGAATCATCCTGAACATCTCATTCAGTTCGATTCGGATCCTGCCTTTGTCGGTAAAATACTCCACTCACAAACCTTACATATTACTGGCGATCTAAAAGACAATCTGCAGTTTCTGCTGGGTACCCTGGCCGAATATGAAGCTCCAGAGAGAGAGTCGACGGCAGTAGACTATACGGTCCCTCTGCCAATGCTGCCTAAACTCTCCCTTGCATCGATTTTGGATGAACTGAGCGATATGCTCCCGTATGATCATACCTTATTTGTTGATGACGGAAGTCACGGCTTCCATGCTGTTCAGCGTTATAAAGTGAAAAAACCTGGCAGTTTTGTATTTGACGCATACTTCGCCTGTATGGGGAATGCCATTGGTATGGCGATCGGCGCCAAGGCAGCAGCACCAGACGAGACGATCGTCTGTATAACAGGCGACGGATGCTTCATGATGCTCGGAGCCGAAATCAATACCGCTGTATGCCACAATCTGCCGGTCATCTTCATCGTAGTGAATAATAAACAGCTGGATATGGCGCTCAAAGGCATGCAAAAAACAACAGGCCGGATCGACGGGACCTTGTTTGAAGTGCCTTTGGATGCGTCGAAGTTTGCTGAAGCTCTCGGCGCAGCTGCATTTCGGGCAGAAACACATGGCGAGTTCACCGCTGCACTCAAGGCAGCACAAGAACTGAAACAAGTCGCTGTAATCGAGCTGTTGACGGATCGCGATGAGATTCCGCCTACGGCCCATCGTACCGTGAATTTGAACTAGGAGGAACAAAAATGAGTGAGCAGATTGTTCAGGGGCTGGAGCGTTTCGCGAATCTTTCTGGAGAGTACGGAGCCAAAGCCTTGGCCCCCATTAAGGAACACTTTCCCGAGCTGGCAGAATTCATTATGGGTACAGCTTACGGAGACATTTTCGAGCGCACCAGCATTTCGGATCAATGGAAAGAAGTTGCCGTTATCTCCTCACTAATTACACAAGGGCAGTTTGAACAACTGGGTGTTCATTATGTTATGGCACTTCGTGTTGGAGTAACTGTGGAGGAGCTAAAAGGAATTCTGCTGCATTTGGCACCTTGTGTAGGGGCGCCGCGTATTATTAGTGCATTTAACGTCCTACTTGCGACGCTAAACGAAATCCAATAATTAACTATTCTACATTTTTATACACGATTCGACTTTATTCTTGATCTCATTACATCTACGCCTTTATAATATGGGTAAATTATCCTCAATCTCAGCTTACATCGTAGAAGCCAGTAACGGTGGCGATAACACCTTGTCCCTGGTAGCAGGATAGCCTAACTCATTTAAAGGAGAGAGACAATTATGGGAAGCTTTATACTCAAGACTGACGTTCCAAACAAGGTGCTTAACATTGAACTGGAGGGATCTTTCTCTCAAGAAGATGGATTGCGTTCCATCTCGGCTTATCAGGATACGATTGCTCCTATTGACCCAACGGAATATGAACTGCGTATCGACTGCAAAAAGCTGAATGTCACCGCTCCGGAAATTGTACCTCTGCTCGAAGGCTGCCTGGCTCTATTCAAAAAGGACGGCTTCAAAAAGGTTGTACTCACACTCGAAAATAATGCCATTTTGAAAATGCAGTTGTCCAGGCTTGGACGGGCTGTTGGACTGGACAACCTCGAAATTATATCTACCGTTACCACCTAATAAATCAGGCGGACAAGTTGTGGGTCCACCCATCCGCTCAAGAGGAGAATGAAGATGGCCGGAATTCGTATTGTGGATATGGATATTTATCATCCAGCGCACCAGGTGGACAATGACTTTTACATTGAACATTTTGATGCGAGAGGGGTAGATATTCGGGGATTGTTAAAAGCGCTTGGGCGTGATAAGCGTTACAAAATTAACAACGATGACGAGAACTCACTAAGCATGGCTTATGAGGCAGCCAGTAACCTTTTGGAAAAGACCGGACTGACCGGTGCGGATATCGACCTGATTGCCTATGCAAGTCAAACGCCGGAATACATTTTTCCTACGAATTCCTTGATGATTCATCGTTTAATTAATGGAGCATCCCATACCATCTGTATCGACAGCAACGCCAACTGTGCCGGAATGACGGCAGCCTTTGAACAGGTGAGCCGGCAGATGCTGGGGAATCCCCGAATTCGAAGAGCACTGATTATCGGTTCGGATTATGTAGCCCCACACGCGAGTCCAGATGATCCTGTCTACTATGCCAATTTTGGCGATGCGGCAGCGGCTGTCATCATAGAACGTGACGAACAGGCTACCGGATTCATTGATTCCATCTATCAAACGGATACCTGTGTGTACGGTAATTCCCTCTTTCCTGCAGAAGGTCTGGCGAAACTGGGTCAGACCGGGGTGGATGCAGGAGCCTTTCATGTCAAATTCACACCGTTCGATGATTCGATCTGCGTCGATGCCGCTTCTGAATCTATTCGTACACTGTTAGGACGCAACGAGATTGCAGCAGATCAGATCAAAGCAGCATGCTTCTCCCAGTTATCCATCGGTAATATTCGTGCGGTATCGGAGAACATTGGGATCGCTAATGATGTTGCCGTCTACATTGGAGACGAATTCGGCTATACCTCAACCAGCAGTCCCTTCATTGCTCTGCATCGGGCCATAACCTCAGGTCAGGTCGAGCGTGGTGATAAAGTGTTGTTCTGGACAGTTGGAGCCGGGTGGCAAAATGTTGCCATGGTGGTCGAATACTAAGCAGGTCCTCAAACAAAACGAAGGATGTCCCTTTTTACTTCAAGGGACATCCTTCGTTTAATATGTGCAAGGAAGGTTGCATGATTAGAAGATCTTCTTGGTTTCCCGATCATCCTTCAGGATCTCGACTGCCTCACGGAAACGAAGCGAGTGCACAATCTCCCGTTCCCGCAGAAACTTCAGGCTATCCTGCAGATCCACATCATCCGTCAGATCAATTAACCATTGATATGTAGCCCTAGCCTTCTCTTCCGCAGCAATATCTTCATACAGATCTGCAATAGGGTCACCCTTTGCTTGGATGTAGGTTGCAGTGAAAGGTACACCTGCGGCATTACTGTAAAAGAGTGCCTTGTCATGGTTCACATAGTGAGCATCCAGGCCTGCCTTCTCCAGCTGTTCAATGGTTGCATCCTTGGTTAGTTTATAGATCATTGTTGCGATCATCTCAAGATGGGCAAATTCCTCTGTAGCGATGTCATTCAACAGACCGATAATTTTGTCCGGAATGGTATATCGCTGATTCATATACCGAAGGGCTGCAGCTAGTTCCCCGTCTGCTCCACCATACTGTTCCATCAGCAATTTGGCCATATGAGGATCACATTTACTTACCCTAACGGGATATTGCAGCTTTTTTTCGTATACCCACATGTTGGACGATCCCTCCTTCAACGATTTAATCTGAGATGTGATCCAAATTCGAATAGTTTTTTCTTCCACTTCCCGGGTATCCGGATTCTGCACTTCCAGAAAACCCGGGTATAGTATGCTTTCGATATCAACTCAAACGTTCATTAAACCTGCCAAGGCCAGGGTGCCTCTGACCACTGCCAAGGATACTTGGAGAAGGCATGCCCAAAGTTCATGAGCGGTCCATACAGCTGCTGAAATTCATGGGCTACCCTCATCCGCTCCTGGCTAAACTTGTTATACTGTTCAATACTCTGATAGTCCCCCGGGTGAGTATCCAGATACAGATTCAGCTCCACCAGTACAAAATCCAAGGCTTGCAGTTCCTCCAGCAACTCATAATATCTGGCGTCACACGCTTTTGCTGTTTCAGGCTCCATCTGCTCCTACCTCCCTCCCCTTTGTTTTTTTGGATGTATAAGGACTGTATAGCGCAGGCCACAATGTTCCGAGTCTCAGCGCTTCTGCCGGACTATATTGGGGCCAGCCCATCGGCTGGAAAGGGATGAATAACTGTGGAGGAACAAGGTAGGTTTTAATTTCAATCGGTTTACACGGATCAAACGGCCCCACGAAAGGGGCATATGCGCGAAGCTGTGGATCGATCATCTCCAAACGCCTCCCTTCACTGATATGTGGTCACTCGTCGGTAGGCGACCAAAACCCTTGCTTTTCCCGTCTATTATCCATATGTCATCGTTCTTAAGTTAATCCCAAATCAGCTGAAAAAGCTTTCGGGATTTCTCAGGTTTTGTTCATTAACAAAAAAAAGACCCTTGGTACTCCCCACGGGAAGTGTTCCAAAGGTCACATTCATTTCATTATGGTAGTCCATGCACATCACTACTTGTCCGATTCGGGAACGTCCTGAGCCTCCTCCAAAGCAGCAGCTTCTTCTTCAGAGACCGGGCTCTTATACACCTTGACTCGGGTAATTCGCAGCCGGGTGGATTCCTCCACTTCAAAAACATAGCCGTTCTGCACCCGTGTTTTACCTTTGGCTGGACTGCCTTCAAGCTCTTTGAACAACCAACCGCCAATGGTATCCACTTCTTCGTCATCAATGATGGCCCCGGTCCATTCATGAACTTCTTCAATGAGGGATCGTCCATCTATGGAGAAGGAATCACCGCTGCGTTCCATATGAGGTCGCTCATCCTCGAACTCATCGTATAGATCCCCTACGATCTCCTCCAGAATTTCCTCCGCCGTCAATAATCCGGCGGTGCCGCCATATTCGTCAACAACAAGGGTCATCTGGGAATGCTTTTTCTGCATCAGTTGAAGGACGTGGCTGATTTCCATGGATTCCGGAACGTTCAAGATGGGCCGCACAAGTGAAGCCAGGTCCTGCTGCTGTTCCGGGGCTGCCAAAAGCAGATCCGTAATATGGATAAATCCGATAATTTCGTCTTTATCCTCAACGGCAACAGGATAACGGGAATGCTTCGTTGCATTAATAATCTTCAGGTTCTCTTCCAAGGACAGATGGGTATACAGACAATCCATATCTGTACGTGGCAGCATGACTTCACGAGCAAGCATATCGGAGAAATCAAAGATGTTATCCATCAGTTTGATTTCATCCTTGTCAATGACGCCACTCTTCGCACTCTGCTTCATCAAGATTCGAAGTTCATCTTCAGAATGGGCTTCTCCTTCACTCGCAGGCTCTATCCCTGCTAATCGCAGCAGCGCATTTGCCGATGCATTGAGAATCCAGATGAATGGAAAAAAGATTTTGTAGAACAGCAGAAGTGGTGCCGACAATAGCAGAGCCACGCCATCTGTTTTTTGAATAGCAAGCGACTTCGGTGCAAGTTCTCCAAGTACAATATGCAGAAACGTAATAATACAGAATCCGACGATAACGGAAACGGTAGAGATCAGTCCTGTATCCGCCACGCCCAGTTTGAACATAAGCGGCTCTACCAGTAATTCGGAAATGGCGGGTTCACCGAGCCAGCCAAGTCCCAGGGAGGTCAGGGTAATGCCGAACTGGGTTGCCGACAAGTAAGCATCCAGTTTTCCATTTACCTTCAGTGCATACCCAGCCAGCCGATTCCCCTCGCTCTGCAATTGAGTCAACCGGGTCTGTCTGACTTTAACCAGAGAAAATTCCGCTGCGACAAATACGCCATTCAAGAAGACGAGCAGAAAAACGCAAACCAAATTGAACACCAATTGCCCAAGATGAAATTCGGTATGAATATCCAAGTCAACACTCCCCTTTTTCTATCTATTTCAGGAATATACCTGGAATATCAGCGCCTAATTAGCGCGTAATTGCTTTTCTGGATTTGAAATCCACACCTTTATAATACATGTCCGCCACCAACAGGTTCGGGCCGCAGCAGGACGCAGCATCACAGTGACAGTTAACGGTCTGATTAAGCGGATGCTCCGCTGACCATTCATGGAACACATCATCCAGCTTCCGATCCCGAATGTTGCCAAAGGCAGGGATGTCAGCAAAATCCGTAACGTACACATTGCCTGTAAACATGTTGACGTTAACGCGATTTCGACCATCTGGATCATTGCGTACGGTCACATTAGGCTCACTGTACAGGCGATTGATCAATTCCCGATCCTGGTCGGCCGCACTGCAAGCAAAGAATGGAAGTGTTCCGAACAACATCCACATGTCTTTGTCGCGCACATCCAGCAACCGATGAATGGCTGCACGCATATGGTCCAGAGACAGGACAGGTAATGTGGAAGCAAAATTCGAGTTATACATCGGATGTACTTCATGACGTACACACCCCATCTCCCGAATCAGTTGATGGATGCCCTCCAACTTATCATGAGTACGGAAATTAATCATGGATTCAGCAGAGATAAACATGCCTGCTTCACTCAGTTTGCGCGAATTTTCTATCATTTTCTCATACATTTTCACCGCTACTTCACGCTTGACAGGTCTGCCGCTGTTGGCAAAGCCGACTTGATGGAAATCATCGGCATTCAGGTAGTTAAATGAGATGTGCATCACATCAAGGTATGGCAGCAGTTTCTCGTAACGACTGAGATCAAGCGTCAGGTTGGAATTGATCTGTGATCTTATGCCTCGCTCCTTGGCATATTTCAGCAGCGGGATGATCATTTCATCAACTGTCTTTTGACTGAAACTTGGCTCACCACCTGTCAAACTGATGGTCTGCAGATGCTCCACTTCGTCCAGCCGCTTCAGCATTAGAGGCAGTGGCAGTGCGGGAGCTTCACGCATCGTGAGCATATCCCCCACAGCACAGTGCTCGCATCGCATATTGCACAGATGAGTCACGGTCATTTCAACACTGGTTAACACGTGGCGTCCATATGTACGCAAAGAGCCGATCGGATCCCATGGATCATTAGTCGGCGATAAAGGCATCGGTTCAACCGATCCTGAGTTTAGCATGGTCATTGTTCTTCACCTTATTCCTTTTATTAACCTAAAAAGTTTTATTTACATCATACTTCGGCATGATCTTTTTGGAGCTATCTTTTATCATAGCACAATTTCGAACGCTTCGGCATGAAGTGCTCTGTCCGTTACATGACAAAAACGCCCATACAACTCCAGGGCCAACCCGGCCCGGATATTGCTATGAGCGCAGTCTCCTTGCTGGCAATAACTTAACAGCGATCAAGAAAATTCATCACAGGAAGGTGTCGGAGGCACGCCCTCATCGCCTTCAACACCAGTAATCATAACCGATAGGGCTGTGGACAGATCTATTTCGTAAGGAGCCTTTAACATCTGTCCATCAGCATTCTTCAACACCCGAATCCGGGGCCGCTGCGGGATACGTGAATCGATGGATGCAACGACGCCGACTTCCCCCGTACTCAGCGTCACAGATAGACCTACGGGATAAATTGCCACACAGTCACGGAATTTCTCCAGCATACGCTGTTCATACAACGAGCCAGATCCAGTATATAATACCTCCACCGCCTGATGAGGAAGCAATGACTTACGGTATATGCGATTACTCGTCATCGCGTCATACGAGTCAGCCAGTGCAATCCACTTGGCATACTCATGAATTTGAGGACCCTTGAGGCCAAACGGATAGCCACTACCGTCGATTCGCTCATGGTGCTGCAGGGCACAATGTGCTGCCAGCAGCGGTATGCCAGGTTCATCTTTTAAAATACGATGTCCATATGTAGTATGCTGCTGAATGATTTTAAATTCCTCATCCGTCAATTTCGCAGGTTTATGCAAAACAACTGGATCAATCTGTGTCTTTCCTATATCATGCAGCAAGGCACCCAGTCCAATTTCCATCAACTGCTGTCTGGAATACCCTGATGCGACGCCCAAAACCAGTGTGTACACACATACGTTCAAGGAGTGGTTGTACAGATCAAGATCACTGGAATTCATATCCATCAGCATGATCATTGCTTCCTTTTGACCACCGATGTCCTCCAAAATCGTACTCATCAGACCACTCAGTGCTTTGCCAAAATGCGGAATCCGGCTTTTGGTCTTCAATCCTGACATACTCTGAAACTGCTGCTTGATTTCTACCAGTGCCCTGCGTCTGGTTTCCTCCTGAAGCATATCGGGAACGATGATATCCTCTGTCGCTGCTTCCTTAATATATACGTAACCTACGCCGAGGTCTTTTAGACGTCTTATCAACCGCTCGGTCAGTTCCACATCTTCACTAAGCAGAACCAAACCCTCTTCGCTATAAATTCGTTTCCCCAGCTTCATGCCAGGCTGCAATAGGTTTATATGTACCAAACGCACAGCCTATCCTCTCCCGCTCCGTAGATGTAATTTCCACTAGCCGCCGCTTCAGCAGAAGGCAAGTACTCGTTAATTTCTTTCATGCCAGCGGGATCGCAGGCTATCATCCAACGCCCCTGGTCTTTTTAATTCGATCTCCAGCAGATCCCGTATAAATTCAGGAAGTCGGTATGCAATTTCGGTTCCCCGGGCTAACGAAGGGTATCCCACATTAAATGTAAACATGTCTAGTGTTCCGACCACGTATTCCTGTTCATCACCCATAGGCTTACCACCGACATATAATGCATTGATCTTTTGATATGGGGGACCCGCTGGATCATACTCCACCTCAATCCCATCCACACACAGCGTACCAAGTATTTTCCCGCGAAATCCAAATCCGATGATGGGCTTGTCCGTATACTCCTGAAGCAAAGACTGCTCCAGCGCTTCACGAATCTCTCTGCCTTTCAGCCTTATTGTACAAGCATTGATCGGAGAAGGACATAGGGAATGCAGCATTCCCTTGCTGATGTCCCCTTGCGGAAGTTCACCAAGGAGTTGACCCGCGTTAACCAGTGACAGCTCCGCTCTCGTGAAATGCCTTACTGCCTGCGCAAGCAGCGAAGCAAATGGTGATTCCTTCTCATATTTTATCGGAAGAGTTCGGTTAATTATTACAGCTGTCTGTCCAAGAGCTCGCTCTGCCTCCGTACGATGTGCGGCGATAGCCAGTGCAACCTTCTCATCCAGCATCTGATCCTTCAATGGAAAACAGCCACTACTAACCAGTCTAGGCTTGTTCGCACTGCTATCCCGCTCTAGCACGACTTTACCAAGCCACTGACCGAATTTTCCGGCTGCTCCCAGCACCGCATTCCCAATGACCAGAGGTTCCTCAAGCACATGGTGTGTGTGTCCGCCAAGAATAACGTCAATGCCCTCAATCTGCTCCGCGAGTTTCCGGTCCGTTGATAGACCCAGATGGGAGAGTATTATGACAATATCCACATTAGGGCGCAGCGCTTCAACTTGCTCACGCAGTGTTTCCACAGGGTCAAGCAGCTTCCATCCCAGCAAGTCGTAAAAAGCAGTAAACGGTGCAGTTGCTCCGAGCAAACCTATCCGAAAGGGTCCTTTATCCACAATAAGAGATGAGTTCATCCATATTGGAGGCAGACCAGTGGCCTCTTCCACAACATTTCCGCACACGACAGGACACAATAGCCCCGAATAGGACTGTGCCAGCTGTTCCGGTGTAAATGTCAGTCCCTCGTTATTGCCAATCGTTATGGCATCATACCCCGTCAAATTAATCACATCAACGTTGGCTCCCCCAAGTGTCCCCTCTGTCTCTACGGCCATACGATCCATATGATCTCCGATATCCAGAACTAGAACGTTTTCGCTCCGTTCTCTCTCTTGTGCAATCATGGCGGCGATAGAGCTCATGGAACCAAAATGACTGTGGATGTCATTGGTGTGCAGAATGGTTAACGTTTGTTTTTCCTTGGTGCTCATCACACCGCCTCCTCTCAGTCCTTGCCTAACGTACATTCCTCTAATAGATAAGCATAACATTTTCCGCGTCGTTATGATATATTGAAAGGGTTTAGAGATAAAAAAGAGGTGACGCATAAGCATGATATTAACCATACAACTGTTTGCAGGTATTGCTGAACGTCTCGGCACGTCCCTGCTTGAATATGAATATACGGAAAGTCCTTTGACCGCAGCTCTTCTCAAAGAAAGCCTGGCACTCGCCTATCCAGAGGCTGCATCACAGATTCGAACGTCCTTTCTGGCGGTAAACCAGCAGTATGCTCCGGCCGATACCTTGATTAAGCCCGAAGATGAACTTGCTTTAATTCCCCCCGTTTCAGGAGGTGACGGTACTGAAGGGTCCGAGGATGAGCATAGGTCTTCACTCTCCGAACATCGTACTCCGGACGGTATGTTTATGATTACGAAGTCCCCCTTGTCTGTCGAAGCAACAACAGCTCTGGTCATAACCGCAAACCACGGGGCAGCACTGACTTTTGTAGGTACTACTCGTGAAATGACCGGGGAACAGCGAACGGTCCATCTGGAATATGAAGCTTATGTACCGATGGCACTTTCTCAGATGGCTAACATCGGAAGTGAAATCTCCGAGCGCTGGCCAGGTGTCAGATGTGCAATCAGCCACCGGATTGGTCAGGTTGACGTTGCAGAGATTAGTGTTATTATTGCCGTCTCCTCGCCTCACCGCAGTGATTGTTATGATGCCAGCCGCTTCGCTATTGAAAGACTGAAACAAACGGTCCCGATCTGGAAAAAGGAAATATGGGACGATGGTTCTGAGTGGAAGGGACATCAACTGGGACCCTGGAACCCCTTGGACAATTTATAAATAGTCATTCCACCTCTTGCAAGGCTAATTAAATTAGTAAATAAGTCGTTGTCAACCCATTTTTTTCTTGTTATTATAAGCATATATGTCGATATAAGTCGAGGAAAAGGTGGTTTATACGTGAGAGTGCATGTTACTGATCTTAAACCTGGTGATCTGTTAAAAAATGATGTATACAACAGTTCAGGTCTCCACATGCTGATGAAAGGTTCCTTACTCAGCGAAGATGATATTACCAAATTGCTGCAACATGGAATCGATTACGCAGATGTAGAACATACAACATCCAACCTACACTCTGATACGCAAACCATGCCTTCCGATCAGACCCGTCTGTTAACTACCTTGTTTGACGATACGATCAAAGGTACCGAATCTCTGTTTCAGCAAGCGATGGAGAAAGGGTTTATTGACGAAGCTCAGGTCGATGAAATTTTGATTAACCTGACAACTCAACTGGAGAAACAGAAGGATGTCGTTTCCCTTCTACTTATGCTTGACGGCGATAATGATTATACCTACAACCATTCATTGCAAGTGGGAATGCTCGCATTTTATATTGCTGGCTGGATGGGCTACAATCCTGAAGAATGCCTGACAGTAGCAAAAGCAGGTTATCTGCACGATATTGGAAAATCCAAAATTTCTCCTGAAATGCTACATAAACCGGGAAAACTAACCCCGGAAGAATTCGAAGAAATGAAGAAACATACGTTATATGGATATGAGATTGTTAAAGAGTCCACGCAGGATGAGATTCTGGCAACAGTCGCCCTTCAGCATCATGAGCGGGAAGACGGAAGCGGCTATCCTCATGGACTGAAAGGGAACGATATTCATCCGTATGCCCGTATTACGGCCGTAGCTGACGTGTACAGCGCCATGACGACCAACCGGGTATATCAGACCAAGCAGGAGTTAATCTCCGTGCTGTGCGAGCTGTACAGCCTGAGCTTTGGTCAACTAAATGGAGAAGCTACCCAGGAGCTTATCAAACATATGCTGCCCAATTTTATAGGAAAAAGGGTACTGCTCACCTCGGGGGAAACTGGCATCATCGTCATGAATAACCCTGCAGACTATTTCCGTCCGCTTGTTCAGACATCCACAGCCTTTATTGATTTAGCGAAAGAAAGAGATATCGCCATCGTTGAAATTTATATTCAATAGTTCCATGGTTTCGTAGCAGCACGTAGAAAATAGAAAATGAATGATGATGAAGAATTACACTACAAGAGCTTATCCTATGAAAGTAAAAAGGGAAGCCGATTTTTCGGCTTCCCTTTTGCTTTAATCAGGTTTGATGCGCGTATTAAACGCAGAATGCTTTAGTGATGATAACCAACAGAATGAACAATACCAATATTGCGCCTACCGATGTGAATGGGTTGTATCCACCTACGCCGCCAACATTGCCACCACAACCATATCCTACCTCGCTCATGTGATTGCCTCCTCTTCATCAGGTATACCCTAACATATGATCTTGCAGGGTAAGCGAACCGGGCGAAATGGCAATATTCGATAAATGTTTTTTTGCCTGCTTCAATACGAATCGCAATCAGCACGCTGGCCCTTATTGTTTTCCCGAATCGGACGAGACCTGAATTCCTTTTTCCTTGCGATACATAATAACCAGCATTCTCCAGAAGTCGTAACTGCCTGTATCCGTCATGATATAAGGACGATAGTAATGATATGCTTCAGCTGCCCAAGGCGGACAGGGCATACTGGATAGATTCTTCTGCTGCGCGATCCAAGACGCCTGAGCTTCCAGCGTCTTCTCCATCGCTTCAAAAGCTTTCTTCTCTTCACTTGTCATCGGCAGAGCCTCCTGCTCTTCAGATGTGGAACCGAATTCCGCTTGCAAATATGCTCCAGGCTCAACCACTCCATCCACACTGGCTGTATACCCGTAAGACGGGGTACTCGCTTTGCGAATCTCATAATGGACATGGGGTCCGGTGCTCTGTCCTGTACTCCCTTGATTACCTAAGAGCTGACCTCGTTTCACTTGCTGACCTACCCTTACCGCAATTCGCGATAGATGGGCGTAACAATGCAGATACCCACGATGATCCTGGACAGCCACTGTAAGCCCATAACCGCCGAATCCGGAGCCCGTAGCTCCTTCAGCGGCAAATCGTACGGTCCCTTCCATAAAGGCGTATACAGGGCCATTCCAGGGTTCTGTGACGAGGTCAATTCCCCGATGGAACGTTTGTCCACCATGAATGGGATGAATGCGATAACCAAACGAACTTGTAATGCGATATCCTACAAAAGGATTAAAGCTCATAGATTCACCATCCTTTTCTATCAATAGATGCAGCAATCTATGAAATCGCTTGTGCTGTTAAACCTATTTTATGCGAAAAACAGCGATTCAACCATCCGGTTCTCTGCCATACAAGTCCGCTTTTTCATATAAATTGGATTATTATTGTGCACAAAAAAACAAGGACCGGAGGAAATCCCCCGATCCTTGTGCATGCAGCAATTAACCAATGCTGCCTTCCATTTCGAATTTGATCAATCTGTTCATTTCTACCGCATATTCCATTGGCAATTCCTTAGTGAACGGCTCAATGAAGCCCATGATGATCATTTGTGTTGCTTCAGCTTCGGTCAGACCACGGCTCATCAGATAGAAGAGTTGGTCCTCAGATACTTTCGATACCGTAGCTTCATGCTCCAGCATTATGTTGTCATTCATGATTTCATTGTAAGGAATTGTATCCGATGTGGACTCATTATCCAGGATGAGCGTATCACATTTGATATTGGACTTGGCACCTTCTGCTTGACGACCAAAGGAAGCCAGACCACGGTAGGTTACTTTACCACCATGCTTACTGATGGATTTGGATACAATTGTTGAAGTCGTGTCTGGAGCCAAGTGGATCATTTTCGCACCTGCATCCTGATGCTGATTTTTACCAGCTACAGCGATGGAAAGTACGGAACCTTTTGCTCCACGGCCTTTCAGAACAACGGCTGGATATTTCATCGTCAGTTTGGAACCGATGTTACCATCGACCCATTCCATGGTAGCATTTTCTTCAGCAACTGCACGTTTGGTAACCAGGTTGTAGATGTTTGGTGCCCAGTTTTGGATCGTTGTGTAACGGACACGGGCATTTTTCTTACAGATGATCTCAACCACGGCACTGTGAAGTGAGTTCGTGCTGTAAATTGGAGCTGTACAGCCCTCAACATAGTGAACGAAGCTGTCTTCGTCTGCAATGATCAGTGTACGCTCGAATTGTCCCATATTCTCGGAGTTAATCCGGAAATAGGCTTGCAGAGGCACTTCACATTTAACGCCCTTAGGCACGTAGATGAAGCTTCCTCCGGACCATACGGCACTGTTCAGTGCTGCAAATTTGTTGTCCGCTGGCGGAATTACAGTAGCGAAGTATTCACGCAGGATTTCCGGGTGCTCTCTAAGAGCCGTATCGGTATCCATGAAGATTACGCCTTGATCTTCAAGTTCCTTTTGCATGTTGTGGTATACAACCTCAGATTCATACTGAGCCGATACCCCTGCAAGGAACTTTTGCTCTGCTTCAGGAATACCCAGTTTATCAAAGGTTTCCTTGATTTCGGAAGGTACCTCTTCCCATGTTTTTCCTTGTTTTTCAGAAGGACGAACATAGTACTGGATATCGTTGAAATCCAGCTCGTCGAGATCTCCGCCCCATTTTGGCATTGGCATTTTCTCGAATTGTTTCAATGCTTTCAATCGGAACTCGAGCATCCACTCCGGTTCGTTTTTAATCCGGGAAATTTCGGTAACGACTTCTGCAGTCAGACCTTTACCGGTTTGAAAGATGGATTTGTGCTCGTCGCGAAAACCATATTTATACTCTTCCATTTCTGGTGCTTTTTTAGCCATCTTGCTCTACCTCCCTATCGTTATTGTACATTGTCCTCTTCGTCAATTCCTTTGCGTAAAGCATTCCAGGCCAGAGTGGCACATTTGATGCGTGCAGGGAACTTGTTCACACCGGATAGGGCTTCGAGATCTTCATAATCGTCGAAATCGACTTCTTCCCCTTTCATCAGTGAGGAAAAACGGTCAGCCATATCGAGCGCCTGTTCCATCGATTTGCCTTTCACAGCATCGGTCATCATGGACGCCGACGACATGCTGATGGAACAGCCTTCACCCGTATACTTGGCTTCCTGGACGATTCCGTCTTTCAGTAAAAGCTGCAATGAAATCCGGTCGCCGCACGTAGGATTGTTCAAATTCACCGTGACAGCGTCATTATCAAACGTTCCGCGATTACGCGGATTTTTGTAGTGGTCCATTATAACACGCCGGTACAGATCATCAAGTTGCATCGCCAAAATACTCCTTTGTCTGAATTAAGGCGCTGACAAGCCGGTCCACATCTTGTTCATTATTATATAGATAGAAGCTGGCACGAGCTGTTGAGCTGACTTGCAGCCAGCGCATAAGCGGCTGGCAGCAGTGGTGTCCGGCACGAATGGCTACCCCACTCGCATCCAGTACAGTTGCCACATCATGTGGATGTACATCCCCCAGGTTGAAGGTGACCACACCAACATGACGTTTCGCTGGACCATAGATGGTCAGCCCGTCAATCTCTGCCATACGTTCTGTTGCATAAGCTGCCAATACACTTTCATGATGGGCAATCTCATCCATGCCAATCTGCTCCAGAAAATCGATGGCTGCACCCAGACCTACCGCACCTGCGATAATAGGGGTTCCGCCTTCGAATTTCCACGGAAGCTCTTTCCAATTGGATTCATAGAGACCAACCTCATCAATCATTTCACCGCCGAACTCAACCGGTTCCATGGACTCCAGCAGCGCCTTTTTGCCGTAAAGTGCACCGATTCCGGTTGGTCCGCACATTTTGTGACCAGACAATGCATAGAAATCACAGTCGAGATCCTGTACGTCCACCTTCATATGCGGAGTGCTCTGTGCGCCATCTACAACAATGACAGCGCCATTGCGGTGTGCAATTTCAGCAATTTGTTTTACCGGATGAATGACACCCATGACATTGGATACATATGCGATTGCTACAATTTTTGTTTTGTTCGTAATCGTCTTCTCCACATCTGCCAAATCGATATTGCCATCGGGCTGAAGGGGAATGTATTTCAATGTTGCACCTGTCTCCTTGGCTACCTGCTGCCAAGGAATTAGGTTGCTGTGATGTTCCATCGGTGTGATAACGATCTCGTCGCCTTCTTTGCAGACAGACCGGCCGTAGGACGAAGCCACCAAATTGAGGGCTGTTGTTGTCCCACGGGTGAAAATGATCTCCTGTGTACGACGTGCGTTGATAAACTTGGCAACCTTTTCGCGTGCACCTTCATAGGCATCCGTAGCCCGGCTTCCAAGTGTATGCACACCGCGATGCACATTGGAGTTCTCAAATTCATAATAATGCTTAATCGCATTGATAACGGCCAGCGGCTTCTGGGAAGTCGCTGCGTTATCTAAATATACGAGCGGGTGTCCGTTAATTTCCTGGTGGAGGATCGGGAACTGCTCGCGGATGGACGGGTTCATTGTCCCAGTTTCCGTTCAATAAGGGACTGCAATTGGGTACGCAGTGCTTCCAGAGGAATATCCGCCACCACCGGAGCCAGGAAGCCGTAAATAATCAGACGTTCAGCATCCGTACGGTTAATCCCGCGAGACATCAAGTAATGGATCTGTTCAGCATTGACTTGACCTACGGAAGCCGCGTGACCTGCTGTAACATCGTCCTCGTCGATCAGAAGGATTGGGTTGGCATCTCCGCGTGCTTTCGGGCTCAGCATCAGTACTTTCTCTGTTTGCTGACCGTCCGCTTTGGTTGCACCTTTCTCAATTTTCGTGATTCCGTTGATGATGGCAGAAGCTTCTTCACGCATAACTGCGCGAGTAATCATCTGGCTCGGCGTGTTTTTGCCGAAGTGACGAGCTTCTGTAGTGTAGTTGATTTTTTGGGATCCGGAACCAACAGCGATGACTTTCGAATCCGAGCTGGAGCCATTGCCTTTCAGCACGGACATCGTGTTGCTGGCTGTATCGCCGTTGTTCATTTCACCAACGATCCACTCGATTGTTCCATCGTTCTCAACCACTGCACGGCGGAAGGAAACATCAGTAACATTCGTAGATAGCTGATGAACAGACGCGAAACGTACTTTTGCACCGGATTTTACGAAGACTTCCACGACACCGTTATGGAAAACAGGTGCGGACAGTTCGCCGGAAACATAGTTGTCAACGTAAGTTACAGAGCTGTTCGCTTCAGCAACAACGAGGACATGAGGTGCAAATGTTGCAGTTGCATCATCTGTGAGCAAAACAGCTTGAAGCGGAACTTCAATTTCCACATTTTTAGGAACATACAGGAATACTCCACCGTTCCAGAGAGCCGCATGCAGAGCGGCAAGGGAATGCTCCTCTGCCTTCACAGCTGTGTTCAGGTAAGGTTTTACCAGATCGCCATGCTCGCGAACCGCAGTAGCCAGATCCGTGAAAATAACGCCTTTGGCTGCCAAATCAGCAGATACCTTGGAGTATACTGTGCCAGAATTGCGCTGGATAACCAGACTGCCTTCAGCTTGATCCTGAACGAGATCTTTAATCGAAGCAGGTACTTCTTCCAGAGAAGAAATAGCCTCACTTGCTTTATATGTGCCATATTCGCTGACATTCCAGCGTTCTATTTTTTGTTTTTCCAGTTTAGGAAGCGCAAGACCACTTGCAAGCTTAAGGGCTTCAAGCCGCTGCTCGGTCAACCAGCCGGGTTCGTTGTTACTTTCCGACAAGGCGCGAAGCGCTTCAGATTCAACCGGAAGAATTGTTTGTGTAGTCATCGATTATCCTCCTCCGTTTTGTCTTTACGCTTCTTGGCCTACAGTTTCATCCGTGATTCCCAGCTCTTCCTTAACCCAGTCATATCCCTCTGCTTCCAGACGGTGAGCCAGTTCAGGTCCGCCGGATTTCACGATACGACCTTGCATCATAACGTGCACATAATCAGGTGTGATGTAGTTCAACAAACGCTGATAGTGAGTGATGATGAGGAATCCACGATCTTCGCTCTTCATTGCGTTTACACCATTTGCTACAATTTTCAGAGCGTCGATATCCAGACCGGAGTCAATCTCATCAAGAACTACGATTTTTGGATCAAGCAGCATCATTTGCAGAATCTCGTTACGTTTTTTCTCACCACCGGAGAAACCTTCGTTCAGGTAACGGTGTGCAAACTCTGGGTTCATGTCGAGTTCTTTCATTTTGCCTTCCATTTGACGAATGAACTTGATCAGGGAGATCTCGTTACCTTCACCGCGGCGTGCGTTAATTGCACTGCGCAGGAAGTCGGAGTTCGTTACGCCTGCGATTTCGCTTGGATATTGCATAGCCAGGAATAGACCTGCACGCGCACGCTCATCTACTGCCATGTCCAGTACATCTTCACCATCAAGGGTTACTGTACCGTCTGTAACTTCATATTTAGGGTGACCCATCAGAGCCGATGCCAATGTGGATTTACCTGTTCCGTTCGGACCCATGATTGCGTGGATTTCTCCACCTTTCATTTCCAGGTTAATGCCTTTCAGGATTTCTTTACCTTCGATCGTCGCTTTCAGACCTTCAATGACGAAATTCGTAGCCATGTGTATTGTTTCCCTCCATTGATTAAATTGATGTTTGCTGTCGAAAACGAAAAAGCGCCTATTAAATATCTGAACAGGGCTTCCCCTGAATTTCTACAAGTACCGCAATTTCCAAAGCAATAATCACTTTAGAATAATTCTAAACTGATTCTCATTGATTATCAAGTCATTTCCGAGAACACTTGTCCTCTCAGGAAATATGATTCTACCTGATTCTATAATAAAAGCGGGTTTGAATCAAATGAGAAACCGTTATTTCTTCCAACTCACAGTGAGAAAAATCACTGTTATTCATTATTTCATTCCATATTAATCTGCCAAAAAGGGCTTATCCATAATCTGGACAAGCCCTTCCTTATTTCATTTTATATTTTGAGCATATCGTTAATCTTCTGTACCTGTTCGTCAAAATCCGCAACATCCACCACCGGCGTCATTTCGCGCGGCACCGGACCATTCGGAATGGAAATCCAGGAACGGCACCCATTATATTCGGGCAGCACCGGTATTTCCATCGGTTCATTCAAACGGTACACACGGAGTATCAATACATGTAACGGATCTTTCCGTTTCCACTTCAAGCGGTCTTCGGCAAAATCCGATGTCCACATATGAAAGTCATGAAGTCGGTCCAGCATCTCCTGATCTCTGATCTCCAAATCCTGAATCACTTCGGCATATGCAGTGATGCGGATTGTCGAAGCTTCGGGCACCCATTCGGCCAGTGATTCTTCAACATATGAATGATCTGAGGACTTAATCAGTTCTTTACGCTGATGTTCATAAGTCGGATACAGATAAAATGCCGGACTTTTCAGCTCAAAATGTCTGGTTTCCTCCACAATACCGCCTTTGCGCATCACCAGAATCTGGCGACCGTTTTCCAGCGCTTTAATTGCGGAAGCCCACTCTTTTAATGCCGGTATCGTTGTGCCTAACATGCGGATCTCCTCCCGTAATCTGTCTTGTCAGCAGTATAGACGCTTTGTCTATTCCTGACAACAGCATAAGATCAAGGGTTTGAGAAGTGCTCCTTTATAGAAGACATTAACTTTATTACACGGCTCTATAACTGTGGCTTAACCCAAGAATGAACGCAGCATCCACATGTGTTTCTCCAGATCGGCTTTGAAACCGGTCAGCATGTCGGATGTCGGCTGGTCTTCTGCAGCTTCCGCTACTTCGATACCTTCCTGGTACTCATTGGACAGCGTAGCAAAGTCCTCGATCAGGTTTTGCACCATTGTTTTTGCATCTTCGCCACCTGCAGCTTCCTGGATGGAAGCGAGCTCCAGATACTCTTTCATGGTAGCAGCAGGGCTGCCTTTAAGCGTAAGAATACGCTCAGCGATTTCATCCATTTGTACAGTAACTTCATTATAGAACTCTTCAAATTTCACATGCAGCGTGAAAAAGTTTGGTCCTTTTACATACCAGTGATAGTTATGGATTTTGACGTACAGGACGTTCAGGTTAGCTACCTGACGATTAAGTACTTGTTCTACTGATTTCGCTTGATCTGTTTTGTTTTTTGTAGCCATGTGAATCCCATCCTTTATTATAAAATTAGTCTATTATGTAGTGTTGACAGATGAATCTGCCTTACATAACAGAGAGTTAAACAGTTCGTCACCGCTGCATAGCGGCTGGCCTTGTAGGCGGTAAATTGTGAACCGTCCGGCCTATTTGTTTTTACCCTGGCACACCAGCTTCGAAACAAGTCGCACAGGGCTCGCCTTAAAAAAAGGGTACAAAAAACGGGTTAATTCCGATATACTGACTTATACCAAGCAAAGAAGTGGGTTTTCCTGTTTCTTCATATATATGGAGGTGGCATCCTTGTCTCAATATCACCCGTTAACCCCCCAAGAAGCAATCGAGCTGGCCAAAACCTTACCGGGTCCATTTACGGCAGATGCAAATCTGGAATGCCGTGAGATCGGAGACGGTAATCTGAATTTGGTTTTCCATATCACGGATCAGAACTCCGATAAAAGTATCATTATCAAACAGGCCCTTCCTTATGCGAAAGTGGTTGGTGAATCTTGGCCTCTGTCTCTGGTTCGTGCCCGCATTGAACGTGAAATTCTGCAGGAAGAGTATCGTCTCTGCCCGGGGATGGTGCCAGAAGTGTACCACTATGATGATGATCTCGCGTTGACGGTTATGGAAGATCTCAGTGATCATGTGATTATGCGCAAAGGCCTCATTGAAGGTGTCACATACCCTCTCTTCGCACAGCATATTGGAGAATTCATGGCAAGAACGCTTTTCTTCACATCCGATCTCGGCATGAATCAACAGTTGAAGAAGGAAAAGCAGGGTCGATTCGTGAATCCGGATCAGTGTAAAATCACGGAAGATCTGATCTTTGACGAACCATACCGGATCGCTGAGAAAAACAATTATGAAGCTTCCATTGAGGACGAGGCTGAAGCCCTTCGCACAGACGGACCATTGCATCTGGAAGTGGCCCTGCTTCGGGAAAAATTCCTCACACATGGACAAGCTCTGCTTCATGGTGACCTTCATACGGGAAGTATTTTTGTCACACCAGAATCGACCAAAGTTATTGATCCCGAGTTTGCCTACTATGGTCCAATGGGATTCGACGTGGGTGCTGTACTCGCCAACCTGCTTTTGAACTATGCTTCTCTGCCAGGTTGGATTCAGGATGAAAACGCACTGCGTGACCGTGAAACGCTGTTGCTTGATATGGTTCGTGATGTATGGAATGAATTTGAGACCCGCTTCCGTGCATTATGGGAATCTGATCTCGTTGATCCAATGGCGAAGGCCCCGGGATATCAAGACCTTTATGTACAACAATTGTTCAGAGATTCCATTGGCTTCGCGGGTGCGAAAATGGTACGCCGCATTGTCGGCCTTGCCCACGTGGCAGATATTGATACGATTCAGGATGCTACAGAACGTGAACGTGCTCAGCGCAAAGCACTTGCTATTGGTAAAACGTTAATCAAGAGCAACCGTCGACTGAATACCATTGGTGAAGTGCTGGACCTTGTGTCCACAGCCATCTCCTCAATCAAAGTTTAAACTTAGGAACGGAGGAACATCCATGACAACCCCTGAACATAAGCCTCTGTCCTCCCTCAATTGGAAACAGGACAAGCTTGAAATGCTTGATCAACGCCTTCTGCCCGAAACGATTTTGATGCTTAAGCTATACACGCCTGAAGAAGTGTGGGAAGCGATTCACTCGATGAAAGTCCGCGGTGCTCCAGCTATCGGAATCGCTGCTGCGTTCGGTGTCGTGTTGGGGGCTAAAGCTTACGATGGACTTTTCATTCAAGGCTGGCTTGATCATGTAAAATCCACTTGCGCCCATCTGGCCACTTCACGCCCAACAGCGGTGAATCTGTTCTGGGCACTGGATCGAATGATGCAAAAGGCAAGTGATCTGGCTGAAGCTGGAACAGGTATCGAAGATAGCAATGCTGCACTCGAAGCAGAAGCTCTCCTGATTCAAAAAGAAGATGAAGAGGTTTGCCGGATGATCGGAGAACATGCCCTTCCACTCTTCGAAGATGGTATGGGTGTGCTTACGCACTGCAACGCTGGTGGACTTGCCACAGCCAAATACGGCACGGCAACCGCGCCAATGTATCTCGCTCAGGAACGTGGCATTCAACTCAAAGTTTTTGCAGATGAAACTCGTCCTGTTCTTCAAGGTGCACGGCTTACCGCATTTGAACTGCAGCAAGCGGGTATCGATGTTACCCTTCTGTGTGACAATATGGCAGGTATGGTGATGTCCAAAGGATGGATCCAAGCCGTTATCGTTGGTACAGACCGCGTCGCGGCAAACGGTGATGTGGCGAACAAAATCGGAACCTACAGCGTAGCGGTACTTGCCAAAGCGCACAATATTCCGTTTTATGTGGCCAGCCCGCTGTCCACCATTGACTTGTCCACACCTTCCGGGGATCTCATCCCGATTGAGGAGCGTTCTGCCGAGGAAGTAACCGAAGGCTTTGGCAAACGTACAGCACCACAAGGGGTGAAGGTATTTAACCCTGCATTTGATGTAACGCCTAATGAGTATGTAACAGCAATTATTACGGAAAAAGGTGTCGTGCGTGCTCCGTTCAAAGAAAACCTAGCTGCCTTGTTTGCCAAGGAAGAAGTATAAAGTAACATCTGACTTAGATGCTGCACATAAAAAAAGGGCCCCTAAGTGGCCCTTTTTACTTTTTCTTATAAAACCCTTGCAGACTTCAGTCGAGCCATAAACAGCACTGTTTCCAAGCTATCTCAGCTGCTCACTTCGTTTCATCGGACGTTATCCCGGTTCAGATCATCTTTAGCAATGCCTCTACACCTGTCATACCAACCGTTATGCCCATCGCTTCAGCTTCGGTTGTAACGGACTCCATCGGCGCATGTAACAGCTGTT
Organism: Paenibacillus sp. FW104-T2; assembly: GCF_058789975.1. Taxonomy (NCBI): domain Bacteria; kingdom Bacillati; phylum Bacillota; class Bacilli; order Caryophanales; family Paenibacillaceae; genus Paenibacillus; species Paenibacillus sp. FW104-T2. The sequence continues at coordinate 112,058 of NZ_JBYTCE010000020.1, forward strand.
CCAGTGTTCGCACACCAACCGCTCGAGCTGCAATAATTTTGCGATCCCCAAGCTTTTCGTTAAGTAATCCGACATCAAGTGCTCCACACATGATATATCCTTTGGATGTGTTGATTGTCAGTAACGTCGTTTTGGGTAACTTCACTTCCACCCCAACCAGCACATGCTCTCCAACTACAATCGGCTCCATGCTCACCATAATCTCACGATCCACCTCCTATTCCCGCAGGTCAGGATAATTGTATGCCCCATTCCGATTCTCGGTGTGGACACCTGCGGAAAACAAACTAAAAGCCTTAAAAAGGTCACTTTAAATTTAAAAAGGATCCATTAAAATTCATACTAAATCTCTCACGACATCTCATAACATTAAATAGATGCAGAATATGTATCTGGCCATATGAAAACTGTTTCAGCTTCGCAGTGTTGCTCGTTATTTTCTGCGCCTCTAGTACTATGATTATTGCCACATTAATGATATAGTGAATTGAAGCGTATTTATCGACTGACATATCTACAAACGGGGCTGGGATGAATGAAGGAAACCTTATCCAACGGAGAAGAAGTTGGCTTTTTATTTAATGTCGACATTCTTATCAAAAGCCGCTCGAATGCCTTGGCGCTACAGTCCCTGTTGGAGCTCATGAACAAAGAGGAACAAATTGCGGACTTTCGCATTCAATCTGGCTTAGAGCTTGGCAAGATTATTGAAGCAACGATCCAGTCCAGGAAAGATTCGATCACCTCCCTTCACCACGAACGGAAAAAATCTCAATTGAGCGGACTGAAAACAGCTCCATCGAATCAATCAACAAATTCATCAAACTCGGCAAAACCACAAGACCAAAAGGAAACGGTTTCTTCTCAGAATTTAGCTGCACCAGAGTCGGCCAGTTCTTCTCAGGGAAATTCCTTTGATGAATGGATTGATACCCTCATTAAGGAAAACCGGCTTACCCGAATTGTGGTCAACAACAAGAACGGCAAACATCAGAGTATTCCATGCCGCATTTTGAATTTTGATCGGGATAACAGCATTGTAAGTGTCTACCATGTAGATGAAAAACAGGTCTACTCATTCCGAACGAATGAAATTGACGAGTTTTTGTAGATCCATTACGAACGCAAACCAAAAAAAAGCAGCTTACGTGGAAATTTCACATTATTCCTCGTAAGCTGCTTTTTCCATTCCCAGGTAAGCTGGTTCCTACTTCTCGCGGACAATTGACCAGTTGGGTAGTCACACCCTAATTAGGAGCGCTCTTTCCCTCGTTGCCACACATCCAAGGCAAAGAACAGCCATCCAGCAATAAAAGCAACTCCACCAATAGGTGTAATGGCACCTAAAACTTTGATGCCCGTAATACTAAGTACATACAAGCTGCCGGAGAACACAATAATACCGATAAACAACAGACGAGCTGCCCATTTTAGCTTGGAGGACACCCCAAGTTGACCGGCTGTTAACCCAACAATCAACAGGGCCAGGGCATGAATCATGTGATACTGCACTCCGGTTTCATATACGGCAATCGCATCTGCACCGATTTTTTCCTTAAGCATATGGGCACCGAACGCGCCAATCGCTACAGACAGCATTGTCATTATTGCTCCAACTGTCATCCATACTCGTTGCATTTTCACTTCTCTCCCCTAATGTCATGTCACACTAATGCTTATTTTAGCGAATCTCTGAGCTGTTTACCAGTTCAGTGGGATATTATGAGCTTCCATACATATGGCGTTGAGATGTGGATCGAAAGGTTGGTCTGATGGGGCATAAAGGAAAGAGAAACCTTGATTTTTATCGGTAGTTGTGGAAAAGTAAAAGGGTCTGTACTCCTGTAACCATCAGGAGAATCACCATGCTTAAATGAGGTTAATAACAATCAATAACGAGTAGGGAGGGATATGATATTCATGGAACAACAAAATACGTATGAACAAGCCGGCAGCAATGATCCCTTTGCGACCAATCCTGCAGATCCAACAGATCCCGTACTGATCAGAACGAAACATTCAGGTCCCGGTATCGCAAGTTTTGTCATTGGACTGGTAGCACTCTTGGGTTTTATTTTGACCTTCTTCCTCGCCACCATTGCACTCAGCAGTGCTCTTGGGACGATAACACAACCTGTGCAGGTTGAGGAAATTGCTTTGCATCCAGCTGTATTGATGGCATCCCTGTTTATCCTGGTTTGCCTTGTTCTAAATCTGGCCGGTCTTATTCTCGGAGTCATCGGCCTTGTGCTTAAAAATCGTAAAAAGGTATTTCCCATTATCGGTACAATCCTTAACGGTATCATGATCCTTACATTTGCAGGACTCATTCTGGCAGGCATTTATATGACGTAAAACAACCAGACCACAACCATTTAGCCAAATTCTCGTATCTAAAGGAGATCGACATGTCAAGAATCAAAATTTTTGCAGATAGCACGAGTGATCTGAATCCAGACTGGATTAAAACTCACGATATTGGGATTATTCCGTTGTACGTTGTATTCGGTGATGAATCCCTGAAGGATGGTGTTGAGATCACCCCTGAACTGCTGTATGAGCGCGTAAGCAAAGACGGACGACTGCCCAAAACGGCCGCTCCATCTCCTGCTGATTTCATGAAGGCTTTTCAACCATACATAGAACAAGGGGACGACATCCTGTATATCAGTTTGTCTTCTGAGCTATCATCCACTTATCAAAACGCACTGCTGGCAAGTTCAGAGTTTCCCGAAGGCCGCATCTCTGTTGTGGACTCACTTAATCTTTCCTCCGGCATTGGACTGCTTGTCATGAAGGCAGTGCATGCTGCGCAGAAAGGTCAGAGCCTGAAAGAAATCACTCATTTGGTTGAATCAGTGAAGCCCAATGTACGGACCGAATTTGTGATTGATACTTTGGAATATCTGCACAAGGGTGGACGCTGTTCAGGCATGCAAAACCTGATCGGAAGCCTGCTCAAGATTCGCCCCGTCATTCGCGTAACAGATGGCAAGATGTCACCAGCCTACAAGGTTCGTGGAAAAAGGGAAAAGGCGCTGGATCAAATGCTGCAAAATACACTCAGCGAAAAGCATCAGATTGATACAGACCTAATCATTGTTGTACATACCATGGCTGAAGAGGATGCACTTGAGCTGCAGAAATCCCTGCAGGAACAAACGGGTGGACGGGTTGAATTAACTACAGCAGGATGTGTAATCTGCAGCCATTGCGGACCCAAAACAATAGGTATCATCTATAACACGGTTTTGTAAAAAAGCAATACACGTTGAACGTTGGTTAAACGACGATAACCAAGCGCATAAAGGGCATCCTGGCTGCACACAGCCAAGGATGCCCTTTTACATTGCTCTTATACTAATAACTTTTTGTTTTCAAGTCATTCAAGCTCTTGAACGCATATCCTTGTTTCCGTGCTTCATCTATGATCGAGCCCAGTGCCTCTGTGTTATCTTTGGAGACTGAATGCAGGAGAATAACAGCGCCTGGATGTAATTGTTTGAGCACCTGTTGACGTGCATAGTCAGCTCCGCGCTGTACATTGACATCCCAGTCCTTGTAAGCCAGTGACCAAAATACATTGATGTAGCCCTGAGCATGGCTCTCCGCAAGCGTACGGTTATTGAAAATACCACGAGGCGGACGCAAAAAAGTGGCTTGCTGGCCGGTTAAGCGATTCACTTCCGCTTTCACCTGTTCAAGCTCTGTTTTCAGCTTTTCGTTGGATACCCGAGTCATATCCGGATGGCTCCAGGAATGGTTGCCAACAATATGTCCCTCAGCTGCCATGCGCTTTACCAGTTCCGGCTGATCCTTCAAATAATGACCAGTGACGAAAAATGCGGCAGGAACTTTCTTATCACGCAGCACATCCAGAATGGCAGGTGTAAACCCATTCTCATATCCGTTATCAAACGTGAGATACAATTCTTTTTGTTTGGTATCCCCCAAAAAGATCGCTTCATTGTTTTCCAGGATCGACTTAAAACCTTCCTGGTCAATAGAGGGCAGCTGCCCGTTTTGGCTTCTCTTGAAGCCAAAGTGATATGCTCCGGTAACGGGCGATGCTTCAGTGTGCATCGGAAAAATGCTGAACGCCGTTACGGCAGTCAACAGCATATATAAAACCAGTCGCTTCATATTCAACCGCTCCTGTTCCTGAATAATGGGTTGTCGCTTCCTATCACGAGCCCCTTCAGGTAATATACCACCGGAACGGCGAATGTATGTACCTCTTCCATGACACTTGCCATGACCGCATTAGAATCGTTTGTTGCTTTGCTCGGGTTGATGCAGCAATTCAATTAATGTTTGCGGCTTGCCGCTGGAGGACAACCATTCCCTGACCGTTTCGATCGCCTTCGTTTGCCCGTCACCACGGTCACGCCAGGTCAGCAGTTCGATCACCTTAATAATAAGTGCCGACATGCTGTCATAATCCATCTCTGAACGATCAGCACGCATCTTATGGTATAGCGCCTCTTGCTCCCAATCGAGCAATATCTCTTCCCCAATCGTTGGTTTCATTAAGGTGTAAGCCCTATTACACCCGGAGCATCGTACGGTACTTATCTGTTGTGCAGCAAAACTCACAAGGATGTCATGCTCACAGTCCGCACATTGAAAGCTAACCTGTATGTTCTGTATTTTTTCGTTCATATTGCTCTTCCTCCTGCTATGGGTGTACTACTTCTATACCCGAAAATGATGAAGTTCACGCTAAACCTCAGATCATTATAGATCGTGCTATATTCTTGTAAATATGTTAAAATATATTACAAATCATGAGTTGGAGAGGCGGATTTCCATGTCGAAGGAAGAGCGCAATATTACTTGGCAGCAATCGAGTTTAAGCAGGCATGCACGGGAACTACATAACGGCCATCGCAGCCGTGCGTTGTGGTTTACCGGATTATCCGGTGCTGGTAAATCCTCACTTGCATTTGCCTTGGAACAGCATCTGCATGGCCGAGGCGTTCGTTGTTATGTACTTGATGGAGACAATGTGCGTCATGGACTCAATCGCGATCTTGGTTTTACATCGGAAGATCGACAAGAAAATTTACGCCGCATTGGTGAAGTAGCCAAGTTGATGGTGGATGCCGGGTTACTCGTTCTTTCAGCCTTTATTTCTCCTCATGCACAGGATCGGGAAATGGTCAGACAATTATTTGAGCCTGAAGATTTTATTGAAATTTATGTGCAGTGTTCCATCGAAGAATGTGAAAGGCGCGATCCGAAAGGGTTGTACAAAAAAGCACGCAGCGGGGATATTCCCCATTTTACCGGAATCTCGGCACCTTATGATGTTCCAGAGGATCCCTCACTGATTATTGATACGGAACAACTGCCTTTGGACGAAGCCGTTCAAAAGATTGTGCAGTACCTGGAATTGACAGGTGCACTTCAGCTTCCCCTCGCTCCTACTACCAGTCAGATTTAATCCGAATACGTATGGATTCAGGTTATGGACCCATTATAGAAAAAAGGCACAGTGACGATCCTGTGCCTTTTTTGAATGTGCGTGAGTATGATTTATCCATCTGTTAATGCCCTACAACACCGGCCTGCATATTCAACAACTTGCTGAAGGTTCCTACCGGGTCAGTGGATAATTGTTGGTACCCTCCCTGCTGGATTACTCGGCCTTCCTCCAGTACAATCACCCGATCCGCAGTGCGAATCGTGGACAACCGATGGGCTATTACAATAATGGTAACATGTCCTTTGAGTCGTTCAAGCGCCTCATGGATGTGCTGCTCATTCTCACTATCCAGCGCACTTGTGGCTTCATCCAAAATGAGTACAGACGGATTACGCAGCATCGCTCTTGCCAGTACCAGACGCTGGCGTTCCCCTCCGGATAAACGAATCCCACGATCTCCAATCATCGTATCCAATCCGTGAGGAAGTTTGCGGACAAATGCTGCTGAGGAGGAAAACTGCAATGCTTGCCACATCTGTTCCTCACTCGCGTCAGGGTCAACCAGTCGCAGGTTCTCACGAATGCTTGTATGGAACAGAAATGGATCCTGGGACACATATCCAATTGAACTTCTCCACGCCAATAACTGCTCTTCAGACAGTGGAACACCATCGATGAGGATTTGCCCACTTTCTGGACGGACAAGCCCCATAATAAGATCAATCAAGGTACTCTTTCCAGCACCTGATTTACCCACAATGGCTGTCATCCCTTTCGCAGGAATGGATGCACTAACATGTTCGAGTGAATAAGATGAACTGCCCTCATAGCGGTAATTGACATTTATACATTCGATGGACCGCATCAGTTCAAGCGGCTGAATCGGATGAATGTCTTTTTCGGTGGACCGGTTTGAAGCTCCTGCACCTGTGGTAGAACGACTAATTTCACGACTTAAATTGGTTTCAGCCTGCAGCTTTCTGACGAGCTGAAAGGCGGGCAGCATTGAGCTAATATACTCCAGATTGGACTGAATGGATGTAAACCTGGGCCACAGCCGGGAGAAAATGAGAATGATCAGCAGTAAACTTGCCGGAGGTACAGCAAGAACACGCAGTGACAGGTAGATGAAGGCGGCAATAATAACAGCCGAGGATACGCGGTGAATGAGCTGTGTTCCACTGTTCAACTGGCTGAATTGAATGACATTTCGCTCGATGCGTTTGCATATTTTTTCAAACCATCCGATATGCGACTCCTCAAGCATGTTGCTCTTAATATCCTTGATACCGTTAAAATGCTCTGTAATACCACTGTAATAGTGCTGGGATAGCTCGGATGTCTGATCACCGATCTGCTTGGCCCGCTGCACGAACTTCTTGAGCACGAAGAACAACAGAAGTCCAAAGACGATTACAATGGCAGTTAACTTCGCAGATAGCCAAAAAGCGAGCCCAATCTGAATCGCTGTAAAAATCAAGGACGCCGCCATTTGCAGGATCAGATTCGTGCCTTGACTGACTCGTGCAAGTTCTGTCGTTAATATATGGTTAAAATCGGATTTTCGTTTTTGGAGAAAAAAAGACCATTTGGCCATAATAATGGCCCGGTACGTTTCCTGTCGCAAAGTTCTTATAAACTGCTGTTGAATTCGGGTATTTCGAATCGTCTGCATGCGTTGGAGCCAGGCCTGTCCGGAGAGGATAACCACGAAAATGCTCAATATCAATACTAATTGACTGTTGTCGGAAAGACGACCTAACCACTCGGACAGCCAGGATAACTGTAAACCGGTTGTACCCATGTCAAAAATACCGATCAAACTTAACATCGGGACTAGCATATAAATGCCAATTCCCTCCATTAAACTAATGCAGATCATGCCTAGTAAGTTCCAATAGAGAACGGGTCCAGTTACATCACGAAGCTTGCGCATATAAAATCGAAGTTCTGAAATCATTCGTTAACCCCTTTCCGTCATCGCGTTCCTTTTCATTCGCCGCCAAAACCAGAGGAAAGGACGTAACGGAAAATACAGAAAGTGCAAAGAGCGCGGAAGCGGCATTTGTTCCACATCCCAGGTACTTGGATATAATCGTTCAATGAAGAAAAACAACTTCTGTCTGGTACTTCTCAGTGCAAACAGATAGGAGCGGTAACTACGTAAATTCGCGGGCGTGTCCAGCATATCATTCATAAATAAAACACCATGCTTAGCGAGCCGTTCTCCTGCGCGTTCTTGAGAGGACATTAAGCTGCGATAATCAGTACCCAGTGGTGTGTTCATCAGCACGGATACAAGGCGAAGCGCTTGGGCACCAATAATGAGCCGCCCTTCAGCTTTCAGGCGTCTGGTTAACAGGTTTACATCTACAGGCATGCTGCGAATCATCTGATCGATATCCAGGAGCCAGCGCAGTCTGAACCAGCCATGACGGGCACCGTGAGTTACCAGATATGCCCACAAGTCTTCTCTTTCCAGCATGCGGATCGGAGTTTGCGTGTACGTACTGAACCGACTACGCTGCCACAGCAACTCAAAATCCGTTTCTTTTCCGGAATCCGGATTAAGCCGCCAGTGGATCTCCACTTGAGTTTTCTTGAGAGGATGCTTGTAACAGATATGATGCTCCCGCCACTTCCAGCTCTGCACAGTTGGGCGCCGTTTGCCTTCCTTGGATACATAACCGAGTGTTTCCAGAATCTGCTCGGCAGACTCCACATCATCAAAAGGAATGAGAATGTCCAAATCCTTGGATGTTCTTAAGGATACATCTCCGTAGAGATCGTGGGCGAGCGCTGGTCCTTTTAACGTAATACTCCGAATTCCCTGTTCGTTAAAAGCTCTGCAGACCTGTTCCATCTCCGCGGTCAGATGCAGCATGCGAAACGTATTCGCCGTATATTCCTGCCTTAAACTCTCTACAACAGACGCAGGAATGAAGGGAGATTCTAATGTTTTGAGTTTCATATATAGGACCGAGTACAATCTGTGATGGTAGACAAGTCGTAAAAAGAGCTTCCAGTCTGTACCTCCGGTTATAGCTTTGACTGCTTCCGGAGCAAGTCCGTGCAGCTCATCTTTCATGATTGTCAAAATGAGCTTGAGCTCCTGTGGAAACCCTTTTGTATAGTCATCAAATTCAGGATTCATAGACAATTTCTCCAGTTCCCTTCTCCGGACAACGCTTGCCAAACACACCGACAACCGTATATTGGTCCATAGTATCTGCTCCGGTTACGATAATTTTCCCACTTCGCAGCCAGGCATGAGCCATCATTTGTCCTCGCTTATTGCGCGCAGTTCCCATGTACAGCGTACTCTCTATTTTGCGGCGTTCCAGCATCTTCATTGCAGCGATCGCCATGACTAGACAGCGGCTTTCCCATAATGTGTACTTGCTCGCCAGCAAAATGGCCTTGGAAACATGTCTTATCGCTATAATCTGATTCCGATTCAATCCGTTCATCGAGGTTTCATATTGTGCTGTGCCGAGCCCAGGAGCGATTTTCGCAAAAGGTCTTGCTTTGAGGATTCGTGCCCACCCCAAATGAATGTAAGCCTCCCATACCATAAGCCTGACTTCACGGGGCAATGAACGATAAGCTTTGATTTTGCGCAGCATCGTCTTAATCCTCGTGAACAACGTCGATTAATCCCTCACGGGACATGTGCTCAAGAAACGGAATGACTTGCGCATGACATGTATCTGCATCAATCTCGTATTCGGATGCCAGAATATCAACCAAGTCAGTGATTGTACGTTCCTGAGACAGCAGTTCCCAGATACGACCGCCGGTACTGCCCAGATTGTAGTATTTTCCACTTTGGATACTCATCATGACCTTTTCTCCGCCCATATCACTGACAAGATTGCCTTCCTTCTGCTTCACACGATCTTTCCAATCGAATTGTTTTGTACTTTTCATTGTTCTGTGTGCACCCCTTTGCGTACATGATCTGTGATCCGTTCAACCATCTCAAATGCAGTAAAATCAGAACCTGACCTCGTCAATCTACAAATTTCTATGCTCGCTGATAATCTCGAAACGGTCTCGAACAGCCACTGTGCAAGGCCTTGTCTTGCGACAAGAGTACTTCGGAAGGTATGCGTACACAGCAGATGAAGCCTTTCCAATCCGTGAACCTGCGTCAATTGAATCGGCTTCCTTACGTCATCCGGTTTGGGATTCAGCTCGAAAATGCCGGCAAGCGGGACAGCTCTCTCATGAAAATAATGTTTAACCGGTATCGCATACTTCGTTATCTCGGCATGCACGGTGGCATAATTCTCTTCTTTCATGCCGAACCCATTCAGGCTGGGCTGCCACAGCTTCTGCTGCGGATACCCTGGAGATACAATAGCTCTTCCTCCGGCATCCCAGGTTAGTGCAACGACGTCATCGGTCAGAAGCGGATACCCGCGTGAAGCCAAAGCCGCTGATAAAGTGGATTTCCCAGCACCTGAATGCCCCACAAATGCATAAGCCCAGCCATCAATAACCACAGCACTTCCGTGTAGTGGCAGGATGCCCCGCTGCATCATGATGACGGCCATGCAAGTACCTAGAATAAACAAGCGGACTTTTTTTTCATCGACGTTCTGTTTAGGGTTAACGATAATTCTGCGTCCTTGCTCAATCAGGAAGATGCCTGCATCTTCAATTCGAAAAAAAAGACTGCCGTCACGAGATACGAAATTTTCATTCCCCACATTCCACGCTTCCCAAAGCGCGGTTAAATCGGCAGACTGGATATGTACGTCAATATCACCAGCATCCTGACTACTGTTCTGCACGATCTGGAGTTCTGGCATTTGAAATTGGCTTAGCCAACGCAATCCATATGCTTCATACTGCACAGGCAACAATGAATGACTCCTCCTTAGCAATGCTGAATGTAAAAAAGCCCTTATATTCATAGGAATCAAATATAAGGGCGGAGGCGAAAAGATGTTGTCTTTCCGCCCTTTAAGTATGATAGCTCTTCGTAAAACTTAATAACTTAGGAAGTTGGATCGTAGAGATCAGCATCGTGATCGGAGATCCAGTCGATTTGTCTGAATCCAGTTCCAGCCATAGTTTGGTTTACTTCCAACACTTCCAGTGCAGGTGCTTGCCATTCTTTCTTTTCCATTTGTTGTCACCTCCTTTCAAGAGTCTACAATGCTGCCCAGTATGTAAATCTCACGTTCAAAATTTGCGGATAAAGCGGTATACGATCAGGCTGTGCATCATCAAACGCATATCCGGGTGTGAAGCAAGTTCAGGCCGTGGCTGTGGAATGTTTTTAAGCGCCAATTGTATCCGGTCGGTGTTTAATATGCCGGCTACACGACTATCAGAACAAAGCGTCTGCACTTCTGCGGTAAAAGCACCCCAATCAGGGATCATCCGGTGCAGCCAATCCGCGGGCTGTATGCCGCGAACACGTTGATTGAGTCTTACCTTGTCAGGCAATTCAGGTGAAGTTGCACGCCGGATTAGGGAGCGATCTGTTCCCTTGCTGACATACTGTTCGATAGGCACAGACAGGCAAAATTGAATGACGCGGGCATCACTGGTGGGATCACGCTCCCATGCCCGGTAACGCAAGGAACATTTGGTAGCTACTGCTCCATTCTTGTTTGCTATGGCCAGATTGTTGAATTTCTCGGCTCTTACTTTCAACGCATCTGCCCTAGCTCCTCCCTGAAGCATAACCAGTGATCCGAGTCGCTCCAGCACCCCTGTTCTGCTCGCAAATTCCGGATGTATAAGCTGGTTGGCAGCGACATTGGCAGCCCCTTTCGCGGCCGTATGGAAATGTTCCGGGTAGGCTTTTTGTGCGGTAATACGAGCAATTCTGGAAAATTTCATGCCTGTTCGCTGGGAATATTGCCTCATCTCCTGCAGCATGCGGATCCAGCGGCCACGTTTCATCAGACTGGCGTAATAGTCCAGTGCAGGCCCCCAGGAAATGGTGAAATTCCCCCTGGCTCCTGTAAGGAGAACACCTGCATCCTGCTGGCTTGCCTTTTCGTAAAATCCTCGGATCCAGAATGAATTTTCGAAATACTTATAAGGCATTTCCATCATGTCCAGCCAGGTATCGATCTCACTAAAAGGACTTCTGCCCTCAAAATCAAGATAGTTCTCCGATATATTTCCGATATGATCCACTGTGGAGCGAATGAAAGGTCGTTCATCAGCGAGCAGCGTTTTGGAAGTATAATCCGTAAAATCAGACACTGGTACGTAACTGTACGCATTCAGCCTTTTACCCTGACTGCGCAGGGAGCCGGAAGCAAAGCCGACAACAGCACCGGAATCCAGTCCACCGCTCAATGCAGCCGCTACCTGCCGATGGGTTCGTAAGCGGGCACTGACTGCCTGAGTGAATACATCACGGAATGCTTCAACGTATTCCCCATCGGATTTGAGAAGCAGCGGCTCTACTTCGTCCCAGCGATGATACTGCTTCAGTTCCACTTGGAGAGTGGCTGCTCGGAAGACCAGGGTATGAGCAGGCGGTAACTGGTTCACTCCACAATAAGCCGTCATGTGAATATCTGCCGAGCCATGCATTTCCGGGATGGCCAGAAATTCGGATAACCAGGTCTCATTCAAATCCTTGGTGACTCCTTCCAGATCAAGCAAAGGGCCAATAAGTGTGCAAAATGAGAAACGTTTGCCGTCATGCCGATAATACAACGTCCTCATGCCGGTGATATCCCTCGCTGCAAACAATGTCCGCTTGCGGTCGTCCCAGATTGCAAAAGCAAAGTCCCCGATCAGCTTGCTGGCTGCCTGTTCACCCCATTGCTGATAGGCTCGCAAGATCAGTTCACTGTCCGAGAGGACGGACAACTGGCTTCTGGAGATGAATAACTTATCAGCGAGCTGCTCCCGGTTATCCAAAATAGCATCCGCGGTTATCGTGAGACCACTGACCTCATCAACCAAAGGCAGCTTCTCATGGACTGACTCGGGTGTGATCCACTGAGCATGACAACTCAGGAATGCCTGATTCCCTTTCCAAACGCCGGTTGTATCTGCAGGAATATGTCCCAGGCTCGCGTACAGGCGCCAGCTATCTTCCCAAAACGCTTCCTGACCATCGGTATGAACAATTCCCGCTATGGCACTCATGACTTTCCTCCCCGAAGGATCTTGCGCTGGGATGCCCACGCACTGATTTGGTTACCAAATGGAATCCAGGATTTAATTCGCTGAAGCTTGCTATGAGCAGAAGCCAGCTGCCTCTTCAATCGTTCCTGTTCACTGTATCCTCGCTCCAAGCGGTTATCTGCTGCACGAAGTGCTGCTTCCAATTGTCTGATTGTGGCAAGCGCAGCTAAGGTTGGATCTGTATCGGACTCCGAACGGTGGGCTGCTCCGAGCATTTCATCTCTCGTCGTACTTATGGATGGGGATCCCTGTATGCTGTAATGCGGTTGCCATCTGCAGCCCGTTGCTTCCATAAACTGATGGCCAAGTCGTTCAATGACTTCCTGATCCGGGGCTGCTTCATAACGGACTCCTGTCCATTGTTCCGCCTCTTGCAGCTGTTCAGAGTAACCCATACGATGGAACACGTCCGCCCCCAGAACACGGCAATATGCTTCGACTTCAGTTGTGCTTAGTATACTTTTCCAGTTGTTAACAGAATTTTTGTGTGCTTCTTGATGCGTGGATAAGAACGGGTCTCCGACCCCCATACTGTAGAACATGTTGGATTTCGAACTGTTTACATGAAGGCCATATTGCTCCATGCCCTCTTCATATCCAACGCCAAGAAACTCACACAACTTTTCGACTTCTTCTTTAGGCTTGGAGACCAGCTGTTCATAACGAAGCTCATGTGCATTGGCATGCTTTACTGCAAAATAATCATTTAAGCGAAGCAAGCCGAGCGTAAGATCAACGGCTTTCATATTCAGATGTGGGCTTTTTAGACTGCTGACCAGATCAAACCCTTCTCCTTGGTTACGATTAACTTTCTTATAGGAAGCAGCGATGGAGAGTGGATTACGCTGAAGGTGGATACGCTTGGACTCTGGAAAAAGTCGATCCAGCCATTCGAGCATATAGTAATAACGCGGAGATTTATCGACAACGAAATCTGCTGCATTCCCCTGCAGAAATCCGTTATATATTTCAAGAGCAAAGCTCCTGCATGCCTTTTCATATACATCATCTGAGACCATGGAACTATAAAATTGACGAATAATGGGGCTTCCTCCGTAAGGACGAGCATCCGCTTTCGACAGATCCACCAGATTCATCAGAAACCACATTTCCTGGGTTGCAAATATGCGGCTGTGGTTCTGCAGCATGACGGTGGATAGTGAGCTTCCACTACGAGGGACACAGAGTAATAAGACAAGTCCGTTACCTTGAACATCTACCACCGGCATCCCCTCCTCTGTCCGAATAAAATGAGCATGCAGTTGGTCATCGAATTCTCATCCTTTTTTCTGAAAAAACAGAAGATGTACAAATCCAATTCTATGATGTTTCGACATCTTTCAGATACGTTGTGTATTCATAGTTTTACTCTATGATACAAAATGTATCATGTCAATCTTTTATTTTCACTTTTTCATAATTTCCTTTTCCGTTCACTCTTTCCCCTCCCCCGGCAACTCAGCACTCCATACTTATTCCACTGTACCTACGAAATATGACTGTGCACAAACATGAAAAAACTCCGGAACTGTTTCTGATAAACAGTTCCGGAGCAGCTATTTTTTTATTATTTCTTTTCAAAAAAAAGGTTGTGTTTTATTGATCCACTATGCCTTAGCGTTCACTCCAGGAGAAGGGGCAATGGATTCCAAAATACGGCTGTCTTCCCGATCTGCCTCAAGTGCGTCGTTCATGCCTTGCTTCACTTTTACTGTCATTAGAACGGCCATACCTGCAAGGAAGAAAAAGAGCAGGGAAAGAATGCCCCACCTGCTTGAACCCGTAATCTGGCCCACCCAGCCAAAAACAAACGGGCCGAAAATGGATGAAAATTTGCCGGTGATGTTAACAAAGCCAAAATATTCCCCTGTTCTGCCTGAAGGCATCAGGTTGCTAAACAATGAACGGGCAGTCGATTGACTGACACCTTGCACTACACCAACGAGCCCGGCAAGCAAGTAGAAATGGATGGCTTCTGTCATGAAATATCCGAGGATGACAATACACACGTAGATGGACAGACTCAACATCAATATCTGCTTCGCTCCCCAGCGCTGTGCCCATGCGCCATGCAGCAAGGTGCATGGGAAACCGATAAATTGGGTGAGCAGCAACGCAAGCATCAGATCGGCTGTCCCGATGCCAATACTTGTCCCATAGATCGTCGCCATTAGAATGATCGTATTGATCCCGTCATTAAAAAACCAAAAAGCCACCAGCATTCGAATCAGCTGGGGAAAACGAAGCATTTGGCGAAAGGTTTGGCGCAATCTGCGTATGCCTACCTCTGCGTATCCCTTCCACGACTCAGGCATATCCGGTGCCGCAGGACGGCGAGGAGCATGACGGAACAGGGGGATAGAGAATAACAACCACCAGAGCGCCACGGAGATAAAGGCAAGTCTGGTCCCTGCCAGTGTACTTCCCATCCCGAACCAACCAGGCTGCTGGATCATGAGCATGTTGACCGCCAGCAGTAATCCACCGCCAATGTAACCATATGCATACCCTTTGGATGAGATCATATCCCTGCGTTCCGCAGAAACGAGATCAGGCAGCATCGCATCATAGAAGGTATTCCCGCCAGCAAATCCAATGGTCGAGATGACAAGCAAGGCGGAGGCCAGCAGCCAGTCCCCTTCCCCAACCGTGCTGAAGCCAAGTGTTGCAATTATTCCCGTGATAGCAAATACGCGCAGAAAATCCCCTTTACGGCCAGACAGATCCGACAACGCTCCCAGCAGCGGGGTTAGCAAGGCCACACATAACATCCCGACCGAGTGCGTATAGGCCAGATAAGATGCTGCTGTGCCTTCATCCAGTGTTGCCGCAGCTACCGAAGCATAGAAGACCGGAAGTACGGCAGCAAGTACTGTGGTCGCGTATGCAGAATTGGCCCAGTCGTACATAATCCAAGCTTTAACGGCCCGTTTATTCAAGTAGAATCCTTCCTTTTCATGCATTCCTGAGAGAATGCCAATTCAATGCCTGTCCCTATTTTAAAGGAAGTTTGTCATACTGGTTCATCGTTTCTGTAAAAAGTTCGAGCTGCATCAGGCATTTTGAGCCGTGATCGAAATTGCACTTGCGTAAATTGTATCATTTTATCTCCTCTCGCATCACATATCGTCCCCGTCGGTGAATATACTTAATTACCGACAGGCCAAACTGTGCCGCGTAATTAATGGGGGGTGCCTACATGTCAAATTCACACCAGCCTTACTCGTTCGTCGTATCCCGGGAAGATTGGTCGCTTCACCGCAAAGGGTACCAGGACCAGCAGCGCCATCAGCAAAAGGTTAAGGATGTCATTAAGCAAAATCTGCCTGATCTGATTACGGAAGAAAACATTATCATGTCCGATGGACAACAAATCATCAAGGTACCGATCCGCAGTCTGGATGAGTACCGTTTTGTGTATAACTACCAAAAGCAAAAACATGTCGGTCAAGGCGACGGTGACAGTCAGGTCGGAGATGTCATCGGTCGTGATCCTGCCTCACAAAAACCGGGCAAAGGCGAAAAAGCCGGAGATCAGCCTGGTCATGATATCGTAGAAGCCGAAGTCAGTATTGAAGAACTGGAAGATATGCTGTTCTCTGAACTTGAGCTTCCGGATCTGAAGCAAAAAGACAAGGATCAGATTGAAACACATACCGTGGTATTCAATGATATCCGCAAAAAAGGTATGCAGTCCAACATTGACAAGAAACGAACCATTCTTGAAAATCTCCGGCGCAACGCCACAACCGGGAATCCCGGTATTCATCATATCAGTCCGGATGATCTGCGTTACAAGACATGGGAAGACAAAATTATTCCGCAGTCCAACGCCGTCATTATCGCCATGATGGATACTTCCGGGTCCATGGGTTCTTTTGAAAAGTACTGCGCTCGCAGCTTTTTCTTCTGGATGACCCGTTTTCTGCGCCGTCAATACGAGAAGGTTGAAATTGTGTTCCTGGCTCATCATACGGAAGCCAAAGAAGTGACGGAAGAGGAATTTTTCACACGCGGCGAGAGCGGAGGAACGATCTGCTCCTCTGTATATATGAAGGCTCTTGATATCATTGATCGGCGTTACCCTCCTTCCAGCTACAATATCTATCCGTTTCATTTCTCAGATGGGGATAACCTCACCTCGGATAATGAACGCTGCGTGAAACTGATTGGTGAGCTAATGAAGCGCAGCAACATGTTTGGATACGGAGAGGTCAATCAATATAACCGCAGCAGTACATTAATGTCAGCTTACCGACATATTAAGATGGATCAGTTTATGTACTATGTGATCAAAGAAAAAGGCGAAGTGTACAAAGCTTTGCGCAGCTTTTTCCAGAAACGGGAAGGAGGCAGCGTAAGATGACAGATGAAATCCGCGACCTTGAATACGCCATTGCCGAGATTATGGAGATTGCCGATGGATTCGGCCTGGATTATTATCCGATGCGTTATGAGATCTGCCCGTCAGACATCATCTATACCTTCGGAGCCTACGGGATGCCAACAAGGTTCAGTCACTGGAGCTTTGGGAAAACCTTTCACAAGATGAAGATGCAGTATGATTTTGGCCTCAGTAAAATTTATGAACTCGTCATTAACTCCAACCCTTGCTATGCCTTCCTGCTGGATGGCAATTCCCTGATTCAGAACAAATTGATCGTGGCCCACGTGCTTGCGCACTGTGACTTCTTCAAAAACAATGCCCGTTTCTCCAAATCGAACCGCAATATGGTCGAAAGCATGGCCGCCACGGCGGACCGGATCAGCAACTACGAAATGGAGTACGGAACCGAAGCTGTTGAGTCATTCATTGATGCCGTGATCGCCATTCAGGAACATGTAGACCCTCAACTTATCAAACCCCGTCATTTGGACAAACAACGTTATATGGAGATGAAAATGCGGGAGCAGCGTGGTGAAAAGGCACCACGTCCAGAAGGACGATATGACGACTTATGGTCGCTTGACGATATACAGAAAGAGGAAGCTCCATCCGAAGGAATTCAGGTTCATCATTTCCCGCCCGAACCGGAAAAGGACATCATGTGGTTTATTCAGGAGTTCTCGGAAGTACTGACGGATTGGCAGCGGGATATCATGAGCATGATGCGTGAAGAGATGCTGTACTTCTGGCCTCAGATGGAAACCAAGATCATGAATGAAGGCTGGGCCTCTTACTGGCATCAACGCATTATACGCGAGCTGGACCTGAGTAGTGAAGACACAATCGAATTTGCCAAATTGAACTCTTCCGTCGTGCAGCCATCCAAGCAGAGTCTGAATCCCTACTATTTGGGGCTGAAAATTTTTGAAGATATTGAACGCCGCTGGGATCATCCCTCCAGGGAAGAACAAGAGCGCTTTGGCCGCAAAACGGGTCAGGGCCGTGCCAAAATGTTCGAGGTTCGCGAATTCGATTCCGACACCTCCTTCATCCGAAATTACATGACGAAGCAGCTGACTGAAGATCTGGATCTCTATGTATTCGAGAAAAAAGGCCCGGACTGGAAAATCACCGACAAGTCCTGGGAAAACATACGTGATCAACTTGTATTCTCCCGTATTAACGGAGGATCTCCGTATCTGGTTGTTCAGGATGCCGATTACCTGCGGACAGGTGAACTTGTGCTGAAGCACCAGTATGAAGGTATTGAGCTGGACCTGAAGTATATGGAGCGCACCCTCCCTTATCTGTACCGGCTCTGGGGGCGAACGGTTCATCTGGAAACCCGGGTTGAGGATAAACCCATCTGGTTTACCTATGACGGCAAGAAGCATCACCGGAAATTTATGTGAGTTTCTTCTATATAAAAAGCGTACCAAAAAAGCGGCAAGTCCCTGGCAGATGGCGGGGACTTGCCGCTTGGCATGTCTGAACAAACTTGTTTATCCAGGAATGATGGGATTTCCCGACAGGCGGAGCGGAACAAAGAAATCATGTTCCACTTCACTTGCTGGCAGTGGACGGCTGAAGTAGTATCCCTGAATTTCCCGGCAGTCGTTCTGCATCAGGATATCCAGTTGTCCTTTGGTCTCAATGCCTTCAGCAATCACGTCCATCTTCAGATTCTGCGCCATGGTGATAATCGTCGCCACAATCGCCTGGTCACTCTGATTCTCAGTGATGTCTGTAACAAACGAACGGTCGATCTTCAGCTTATGAATCGGAAAATGCTTCAGGTAACTCAGCGAGCTGTACCCTGTACCGAAATCATCCAGGCTAATTTTGACTCCGAGGGAAGTAAGCTGATTCAGTATGCCTGTTGAAACTGATGCATCCATCATCATGCTTTCCGTAATTTCAAGTTCCAGGTAGCGGGCGTCCAGCCCTGTTTCCTCCAGAGCAAGCTTCACCTGCTCCACGAGATTGGACTGATGAAATTGCTGGCTGGACAGGTTTACCGATACCGGAATTAACGGACCGCCGTTAGCATGCCATTGTTTCATCTGCCTGCAAGCTTCCCGCAGTGTCCAGTTCCCAATGTCATAGATGATCCCCGTTTCCTCAGCAATAGGAATAAACACATTGGGTGCCAATATTCCCTTGTGGGGATGCTTCCAGCGAATCAGGGCCTCCACACCGATCATCCGGCTATCAGACGTGCGAATCTGTGGCTGGTAATACAGGAGCAGTTCATTGCGTTCGAGTGCTTTGCGCAGATAACCCTCCAGCTCAATGCGTTCATACAACTCGGAATCCAGCTGTGTGGTATAAAACTGAAATCCGTTCTTGCCATTTTTCTTGACTTCATACATGGCGGTGTCCGCATGCTTCAGCAGGGTATCCACTTCCGTTCCATGCTCCGGGTACATGGCAATACCGATACTGGCTGTAACGTAAAAATCATTCTCTTTTAACCGGTACGGCAATTGGATAGCTTCAACAATTTGTTCCGCCAGGCTGGCCACATGCTCCTCTTTCCCCTGTTCATTCATGACGACCAGTGTGAATTCGTCACCACCCATTCGGGCAAGCATCACGTTATCCATACCGTTTGGATCGGATGCACGGATCGTCTTAAGGATTCTGTCACTGACTTCCCTAAGAAAAACATCCCCGATGGAATGGCCCAGCGAATCATTGATCATTTTGAAACGGTCGATATCCATTACCATCACGGCAAACGAACTATGGGATATCATGGACGATGCTATCGTTTCAGCAAGCATCTCATCCAGTTTACGTCTGTTCGGCAGCCCGGTTAGTGGATCATGCGTGGCCTGATGGCGTATCATCTCCTGCGCCTGTTTCTCCTCGGTAATATCCTTGATCAGAATATGGCTGCCGACATCGGTTCCTTCAATCAAAACAGGCACTACGCTAATGCTTAAATCCAGATGCTGCCCATGGAATCCTTTCATACTCGCCGTATAATAACGTTGTTCAAAGCTTGCATTCGTCAAGACAGGGCTTTGAAGCTCGTTTGAACTCCAGTGGATATCAATATGCTTCGATATTTCACCCAGGGAGCGATTAATCACCAGCCGCTCCGGATATCCTGTAATTCGCGTTACCGCTGCATTTATGCCCTTAACCCTTCCCTCATTGTTTACCGATATAATGGCGTCTGAATGGTTCTCATACAGAGCTTGATACCACTGCTCATTTTCACGGATCCGCTGATCTTTTATGGACATTCGTTGATTGATATAAATGCCAAAGAGCGTCAGTCCAAGGGTAAGGAACGTACCAGCAGCAACCAGGTATGCTAATAGCCCCGGTTCAATCTGCATCATGGAATTGACCATCTGGGCATGCGAATGCTGATGAAACTGCGCAGCAGACATCCCTGTATAATGCATACCTGTGATGCCCAGCCCCATAATGAGCCCACTGCCCAATTTGTAAACCCATGTGAACCGTGTCCGGTGCTGGCTCAAATAAAACATAAGCCATAGTGCTGCAAAGGAGGCACCTGCTGCGATTAGTATTGAAGCAAATACCATGTCTGCCTCGTAACTGATTGGAACGGACATGGCAGCCATACCCACATAGTGCATACTAGTGATCCCCGCAGTCATGAGGAGACCGGCAGCAACAATCTGGCGCACATTGCCCGATTTCCGGCCTGCAATGTGTAACGCAATCCCTGAAGCAGCGACTGCGAGCAGGACGGACAAGACAACTTTGTCCATGGAATAAGAGACATGCATGGGAAGAACAAAAGCCAGCATGCCCACAAAATGCATGGACCAGATGCCAAGCCCCATGGACATAGCACCGCTGGCAAGCCATACCCTTCTGGATATTCCTTTCGCCAAGCTTACCCGGCCGGCAAGGTCAAGTGCAGCATATGATGCTAGAGCAGCAATAATGTAAGATAAGACAACCAGTTCCAAGTTATACGTTCCATGTAGGTGTTCCACTCTGTCTTTCCTTTCAACCGGGAAGTATCTTGTATGTAGGCATAATGTAAAAAAGAAGGCAGTGCACTGTCCGGGTGACAGGCACTCCCTTCGTTTCATTTTGACTCGTGACCACCAGCTTCCACAGCACGGCAGCCATACATTAGAAACCCGTTAATAGTGATGTATATAGTCTAAACGTCCTAGTGACGAAAATCAACACTTTTTTCCAGTATTAAGGAACATGAATACATGTTGTTAAACTTCAAAAATGAACGATTTTGACATGAAGATTCCTTACGGCATCTATGTATCCTGCATTCGTTCTACATACCCAATAAGCACAGCCAGCAGCTGTGCTTACTTCGCGGGCCGTTACCCTTTGACAGGTGCAGTGGTCTGCCGGACAACCAGATTGGACGGCTCCGTAACAACCGGCGGAGAATAATCCGGGTTTTCAATCATCGCAATCAGATACTCAATCGACTTGATGCCGATCGAATAGATGTTTTGATTAATCGTGGTTAACCCCGGCTTAAATACCTGAGCGTAATACGTATTGTCGAAGCCAACGACCGAAATGTCTTCAGGCACGCTTAGACCGTGTTTCTCAATCTCATGAATTGCGCCGAACGCGGCCATGTCTGAAGCGCAGACGATTCCTGTGGGTTGATCTTTCAATGCCAGCAATCGCCGTGCAGCCTTGCTTCCCTCTTCAAAGGAGTAGTCACATACCTCCAGATACACGGTTGAATACGGAATACCGCACTCGCGCAATCCTTCACGGTAGCCTTCCAACCGAAGATTGGCTACGGCAGGGCCGAGTGTACCCGAGATATAGGCAATCTTGCGATGACCCAACTCATGCAGATGCTTAACACTCATTGCAATCGCATTGGAATTATCCGTAGTAATATATCCGGCCCGTTTGCCAAACAAGTCTGTATCAATAAACATGGTCGGAATCTCAGCTTGAACCAATTCCTCAATACTTTTGTTGTCTCTTCCTTCTCCGAACACAACAACGCCATCCACATTCCGGCTGCGGCAATGTTTGATAAACGAGTATCCCGGATCGTCGAACCGTGTGGACAAACGCACAAGATCATAACCGCTATTCTCCAGTGCTGTCTTAATCCCTTCCAGCAATTCCGAAACAAACGGATTGGTAAAAGGAACTGTGAGCAGCACCCCTACCGTCCATGAACGGCGTTTTACAAGTCCGCGTGCCACCACATTCGGTTGATATTTCAATAGTTCAATGGCTATATTGACTTTTTTGCGAGTTTTGTCACTTACATCGGGATAATCGTTCAGCACTTTGGAAACGGTTGCAACAGATACGCCCGCTTCTTTGGCCACATCATGGATAGAAGCCACCTGATCACCTCAACCTCTTTCAAATCCCCTGTCTCCGGCTGCATTTACTATGACATTCGGCAGGTTTGTCTACCCATTATAGCTTAAAACAGCCAGAAACGGTATCGCAGGATCCTGGAGTGCTAACAGCCTATATTTGCCTGTCCAGTTTTCTGAGATCCAGTGCGAGTTTCTCCATCGTGGTTGCGAATACCGCAAGTTCCTCCGAACGTGAAGCTTGGCGTCTCGCTCCTTGAGATGTGTGCTGCGACTCTTGCTGTACACTTCCAAGCTTCCTCATAATCTGTTCGAGATTCGTCTGAATTTTTCCCTGTGCCTCACGGGAACTTGCGGCAAGCTTCCGGACTTCACTTGCAACAACCTCGAACCCCCGCCCGAATTCGCCTGCATGTGCAGCTTCGATGGCGGCATTCAGGCCAACCAGATGACTTTGCTCCGAAATTTCACGAATGAGTTCTCCCATCTTGCCAATCTGATGGATCTCATCTGTTAATGCCTCCAGCAATTCATGGGCTTGATCCTGCGAGGCAGCGGTTTCTCTCGCGACGTCCGAAATAGCCTGGGCATTCTCGTTCAATTCACAGATCATTCCCGTCAGTTGCTGGGTAATCTGCGTAACAGCCGTCAGAGTATGCTCCTGTTCTGCAGCAAGCTGGTGCAGCTTTTCCTTTTCCTTCTTCTCATAAGCTTCAAGGACCAGCTGGGCGTCGAGATTAAACATTTTGCTCAGCGCCTGAATCACACGATGCCAGGAATCAGGGATGACTTGCTGAAATATGCTTGTTGCAATATCGAGATAAACCATATATGTCCCCAGGTAATAATCTTCAGATAATCCAATGCGCGAATGTACCAATCCAATCGCAATACGCTGTTCAATATAAGCCTCGTCCACTATGCCGTCCGTCATGGACAGCCAGTACATTTGCTGCGTTTCTTTCAACCGTTCAATGGAAGAAAACCGTGTAATCATCTCTGCGAGTTCAGGATACCCTCCGACATGATTATAGAAGTGATCCACCACGTCATGTACAACCTTTTGGAATACCGGCCTGTGGTCGGCAAGCAATTGCAGATCCACTCTGGTGAGTCCAATATAATCGAGTTGCTTTTGTCTTGCTGCAGTAATACTCATAACTAGTTCCTTCAACTCCTTAATAACTACTAAAAAACACCAATTTGTAAAATTACTGTACCGATTATAGACTAAATGGCCTAAGTTTACATATACCATTAGAACTAATTTGTCATGAATTTGACTTCTTGTGTCAGTTTTTCCGCGAGTTTCATCGACTGTTCATGCAAAAAGACTCCTTCACCTGCCGTGAAGGAGCCTCACAGCAGGCATCAGGAGCCTGATCCGGAATGGTTTTGAACCTGTTAGCGATTCAGCAAACTGCCCACATAACGCAGCAGTTCATTTGCGCTGGCTGCCGTATATCCATGTTCTTCGATTAGGCGTTTGATAACCTCGTTCATCCGTTTCAATTGTGTAGCATCTGGTGTTTTGGTTGAAGTTGTAATCTTGACGATGTCTTTCAGGTCTGCGAACAGCTTCTTCTCAATCGCTTCCCGCAGTCGGTCGTGGCTGCTGTATTCAAACTTGCGCTCTTTGCGGGAGTATGCTGAAATTCGGATCAGAATCTCTTCCCGGAATGCTTTTTTCGCATTTTCGGATATGCCGATCTGCTCCTCAATCGAACGCATTAAACGCTCATCCGGATCCATCTCCTCATCGGTTAACGGATCACGGATTTTGGACCAGTTGCAGAAGGCCTCGATGTTATCGAGGTAATTTTCGAACAGCGTTTTGGCAGACTCTTCAAACGAATACACAAATGCTTTTTGCACTTCCTTTTTGGCCAGTTCATCATATTCTTTACGCGCCAGGGCAATAAAGTTCAAGTAACGCTCGCGTTCTTCTTTGGTAATGGAAGCATGCTGATCCAGACCGTCCTTGATTGCCCGTAAAATATCCAGCGCGTTAATGCACTGAAGGTTTTGCTTAATCAAAGCACTGGATATCCGGTTGATGACATAACGTGGATCGATGCCGGACATGCCTTCATCTAGATATTCATTTTGCATTTCACGCAGATCGGCTTCCTTGTAACCCTCAACTTCCTCACCATCATACATCCGCATCTTTTTGACGAGATCCATGCCTTGTTTTTTCGTTTCCTTCAGGCGGGTAAGTATGGAGAAAATGGCTGCGGTCCGCAGTGCATGCGGCGCAATATGAACATGTTTCATGTCACTTTGCTGAATGAGCTTTCCATAAATCTTCTCTTCTTCGGAGACCTTCAGATTATATGGAATAGGCATCACAATCATCCGGGATTGCAGGGCTTCATTCTTTTTATTCGAAATAAACGATTTGTACTCAGACTCATTGGTATGAGCAACGATCATCTCATCAGCACTGATTAAGGCAAACCTGCCTGCTTTGAAATTGCCCTCCTGCGTTAGCGATAAGAGGTTCCACAGAAATTTTTCATCACATTTCAGCATCTCCTGGAACTCCATCAATCCACGATTCGCCTTGTTTAATTCCCCGTCAAAACGATACGCACGCGGGTCGGATTCGGAACCAAACTCGGTAATGGTCGAGAAGTCGATGCTGCCCGTGAGATCTGCGATATCCTGGGACTTCGGATCGGACGGACTGAATGTTCCGATTCCTATTCGGTTGTCCTCGGAGATGATAACCCGTTCTACCTTGACCCGGCTGATATCCCCTCCATATTCGGTACGAAGTCTCATCTGGCAGGATGGGCACAGGTTGCCCTCAATACGGACACCAATCTCTTTTTCCACTTCGGGACGAAGCTCCAGAGGGATTAAGTGCAGGGGTTCCTCATGCATCGGGCATCCCTCGATGGCGTAAACGGCACCTTTTTCCGTCCGCGAGAACTGTTCAAGACCGCGCTTCAGCAAAGTGACGAGCGTCGACTTCCCTCCACTTACCGGACCCATAAGGAGCAAAATCCGTTTCCGTACATCCAGACGGCGTGCTGCCGAATGGAAATATTCCTCGACCAGCTTCTCAATGGAGCGATCCAGTCCAAAAATCTCCTGTTCAAAAAACTTATACCGCTTATGCCCCCCGACTTCTTCCACGCCAAATGATTCAATCATCTGATACACTCGTGCGTGAGCCGTCATTGCCGGAGTCGGGTCCTCTCTCAGCAGAGCAATATAATCTTCAAATGTTCCATTCCAAGACAAACGGTCACTCTCTGCCCGATATTCCGCAACGCGTTCAAAAATATTCATGCTTGGTACCTCCCATGGCTCCTTTAGTGTGATTGTCAACCATTCCGAATGGTATGAAGAAATCAATAGAATTGCAGCTCCTGCTTGAATACCAATCTGCGGTCCGGATTAGTCCCGCCACCCTCTGTCCAAACGTCTTGTATTGTTGTGAAAAGTGTATTACATACCTATGCGGCAAAACGGATAAGTTGACCTCTTTTTTTCAATTCACGATTCAGAATTTCAGCTTTTCCCTGTTCTATCAGACATCTTGTGCCCTCAGAAAAAAAAGCACGGTTATGATATAATTAAGGTTCTAAATTCAGGGAACCGGACAACGTCCCGCCATGGACGACTTCTTGGGAAAGGAGGAGGAATGATGGCAGTACAATACGAGACCGAGTTATATTCGCCACTAAAAGCCTTTTTTGAAAAGCAGGGATTCCTGATCAAGGCTGAGGTCAGACATTGCGACCTCGTCGGAGTCAGATCCGATCAAGACGAGCCCCTTATTGTGGAGATGAAAAAAACCTTCAATCTTTCGCTGTTGCTTCAGGGGATGCAGAGGCTAAAGCTTAGTCCATTCGTTTATCTGGCTGTAGAGCGCAATCGGAGCAAACGCGGGGCTGTTAACCAGCGCTGGAGCGAACTCACAGCACTGTGCCACCAGCTCGGGCTTGGCCTGATTACGGTGACGTTCTATAAGACCAAGTCACCATTCATTGATGTGCTGTGTGAGCCTGCGGCATTGAACGGTACACACCGGATTCCTTCCCGTAAAGGTGGGGTAAGGCGTCAACGGCTGCTGAGGGAATTTGAAGAACGCAGCGGAGACTACAACACGGGCGGCAGTACCCGCAGGCAGCTGGTAACCGCATACCGGGAGAAGGCGCTGCGTGTTGCCTCTGCCCTGCGAAGCCAAGGTGAAGCTTCTCCTGCCCTACTCGCAAGACAAACCGGCATCGGATCGGCTGCTGCCATTTTGCAGAAAAATTACTATGGGTGGTTCGAACGATTGTCACGCGGTAAATACGTACTTACGATCAAAGGGGCACAAGCCCTAACCGAGCATTCTCATATGCTGGAAGACCATGATACGTTGGAGCATGATCTAATGGTGCCAGGGAGTCTGGACTCCTCCGAGGATTTTATTGTGGAAGAGCTAGGAGAAATTGCGGAGGCAACGGAGCAGTATCGGGTACTCCAAAACGAAGCTTCTGGCCCATCGTCCAAAAATAAATAAACAGTTAATTAAATCAAGATAAATGTTTCAGCAATCATGATGCATACAAAAGAGCCTGTCATCTCCGAGGAG
>NZ_JBYTCE010000021.1:0-132020 GCF_058789975.1 Paenibacillus sp. FW104-T2
TCTTTATTCTTTTTATATATCATAAAATCTCGGGTGGATTTGTAAAAGTTAATATTATTAATATATTTCTATTGTTTTATTAAGAAAATAAATCAAAAAGTAATTATAACTTTATATTGTTAACTTTTAGATTGTCTGTTATACTTCGGTTCATAACAAGTTAACTAATATGACATGAGAAGATGACAGGAGGAGCTATGAATGGGAAATCGATTAAAATGGAAGGTTTTCGCTGCTTTATCCATTGGTTCACTGTTAATACCAGGTATGAATGTAGTCAATGCTGACATTGATCAAGTGTCCGTGAAGCCAAAGACACATGTTCTGAAGGCGAATTCCGAAAATGTCCGGTGGGGTAATATCGGCAAGGGTGAAGCAGTACTAACCGTCAACTCCGGAGATATCGTTACGGTGGATGCGATTACTCACCATTCCGGCGATGACTATGAACGAATGATCAAAGGTGACGCTGGCGTCGAAGATATTTTTCATTGGACCGAATCCGAGAAGACGGAAGCAGATCGTGGTCCGGGAGTACATATCATGACAGGCCCAATCGCGGTTGAAGGAGCAGAACCGGGAGACGTACTGGAAGTGAAGATTTTGGATATGAAACTTCGTCCTAATGGTAACGGCGAATATGCAGGGAAAACATATGGTTCCAACGTGGCTGCAAACTGGGGGTTTCTATATGGAGAGATGGAAGAAGAACCGGTGACACGTGAGGTTGTGACGATTTACGAAATGGATTCTGAAGGCGGTACCGATTACGCTAAGGCATTATATAGCTATAGATGGACTCCTCAAACCGATCCGGATGGAAATGTGCATCCTACAATAGATTATCCTGGTGTGGTAGTCGATCATACAACGGTGAAGGAAAATCACAATGTCCTGAAAGATGTTCGAGTGCCTGTTCGACTCCATTTCGGTACCATGAGCGTAGCTCCGAAGGAAGCGGATATTGTTGATTCGGTCCCACCTTCCTATTATGGCGGAAATATCGATGACTGGCGTGTTACGGAAGGAGCAACCATGTACTATCCGGTTTCTGTCCCGGGAGCGCTGCTGTCGATCGGTGATCCACACGCAGGGCAAGGAGACTCTGAATTAAATGGAACAGCCATTGAAACGTCTGTAACTGGAGATGTTCAGATTATTCTTCATAAAAAAGATAAGCTGGATAACAAATTAAAGTCATTAAACTTCCCATTGCTGGAAAATGAGAACGAGTGGGTGGTCCATGGTTTCAGCTACGCGAACTATCTTGAAGAACTGGGTGAGGATGCCCAGAAGGAAATCTTCGATAAATCTTCCCTCGACAAGGCGATGAAAGATGCTGCGCATAAAACCAAGGCTTTTCTAATGAGAGGCATGGAACTAACCGAAGACGAGGCTTACTCTTTAATGTCGGTAACTACCGATTTTGGAGTTACACAGGTAGTCGATGGAAACTGGGGAGTTCATGCAATTATTGACAAAAAGTTGTTTGGAGAAGCTGAACGAAAAATGACACCATTACGCAGCAGCTTTGAACAATTTGGTGCCAAGATTGAATGGGAGCCAAAAACGAAAATGGTTTCAATCCTGTATAATGGCAATACACTAACAGCGAAACTTGGAGAAACGAAGGCTTCATTCAATGGAGAAACCGTTAGACTGATTGCTCCTATTCAATTAAATGCCCAGAAGTCAGCAGAGGTAAGCGAGTACTTCGTCAATTTCTATCAAGCCAAGCTTTCCAAGACGAACTAACCCATTTCATAAAGCAATAATTCCTTCATATTAATAACAAGAACCGTTGGTCTTAATGCCTGACGGTTCTTGTTTTTTATATATTCAATCCATCCTGATTTTTGTGTCGTTTCATCAGAATCTGCGTTTCAGCACGGACGATACCTTTCAGCGAATATATGGATTCGTTCATGAATTGTTCCATCTCTTCAATACTCTCGACAAGAATATGTATATGGAGGATACAGGGGCCAGTCATTTCGTATAACACAGCGACTTTATCGTTATGTTTCAACGCCTCTATGATCTCATTCAAATGTGCTGGCTCCACTTCAAGCTCCAAATAGGCAGATATCTTTTTGCCGAGCTTTTCGGCGCTAATTACAATGGAGAACTGTTCAATGATTCCTTGATTGACAAGCCGGTCTATGCGCTCTTTGACGGCAACACCAGACAATCCAACCTCTTTAGCCAAATCGGTATAGGATATCCGGCTGTTTTGAGCCAGTCTTCGTAAAATATGACTATCAATTGAATCTAACATGAGTTTCACTCCTTTCCGCTTCATATTGTAACAGAAAAAAAGAAAGCCCGCCCGTGCGGGGTACATAATCCCTGAGATTTGGAACACACTAACAACCGTCGTGGGGTGAAGTGTCTCTGCTGAGTTGCTTCAATATTTCCGCTTACTATCACTCGGCATGTTAACTAGTAAATATATAGTAACTTGACAATACTCATTAAAAGGAATACGATTAATTGTGTTAAATAAACGACAAAACTTACATTATGACTAAATCATATGATTATGGTTACATATAAAATTATGTTAGTTTTGTCTAAAATTCAACAATTACTGGAGGAATCACCATGACTAATCTTAAAGACAAAGTTGCTATCATTACAGGCGGAGCTTCCGGAATTGGTTTGGCTACAGTAAAAGCCTTCTTGGATAAAGGATCGAAGGTTGTTATTGCAGATTATAATGAAGAGCACGGCAAAGCTGCCGAGCAGGAATTAAAACAAACATATAATGATGATGTCGTGTTCATCAAAGTTAATGTTGCCGACGAAAAACAAGTTGAAAACCTGGTAGCAGAGACAGTGAAGCAGTTTGGTAAACTGGATGTCATCTTCAATAATGCAGGCATTGGTGTTCAAAAGCCTTCACATGAATTAACGGACGAAGAATACAAACGTGTCATTGCAATCAATCAGGACGGTGTATTCTACGGTGCGAAATATGCGATCCGTGAAATGCTGAAAACGGGCGGAGGATCTGTAATCAGCACTTCCTCGATCCTGGGTTCTGTTGGTGAACCAACTTCCATGCCTTATGCGGCTAGTAAAGGTGCGGTCAACCAAATTACGAAATCACTCGCTCTGGAGTATGCGGATCGTAACATCCGCGTCAACGCAGTTGCTCCTGGATTTGTGGAAAGCGGCATGGTAAACAAAGAATCACTGGGTGAATTTTACGACGGCCTGGTTGCCAAACATCCGCTTGGACGTCTGGGTAAACCGGAGGAAATTGCTCACGCTGTTGTATTCCTGGCTGAAAATGATTTTGTTACTGGAACAACCGTCTTCGTTGATGGCGGATACCTGGCAAAATAAGATTCTAATAAGAAGAGGCTCCCTTAAAGGGAGCCTTTTTAATTTCTGTTATTTCAACTTCCGGGCGGAATCGTTAGAGTTGTTGTTATTGAGGAGTAAGCTTTAAGAAAGCTTTGCTGTCGAAATTCATCAGCTTGTATTTGTCAGTCTCAATACTTAGTTGGGGCCAGTGCTCGTTCGATTGGCTTTGACATATTTAAGCTGGGCGACAATGATGACGCTAATGATTACGAGCAGGAACCAGGAGCTGATTTTGCTGAAACTAACCAATTGCCAGGCATCGTGCTGGTCAGGGTACTTCCAGCCATTAAAAAATGTAGCAATATTCTCGGCAGCCCAGATGAAGAAGCCTACAATGACAAATGCGAGCGATAAAGGCATTCGATATGTCTTGGTCCGTACCCGGTAGATGATCCATGTTTTCCAAAATACGATAAAGACCAGAGCAGTCAGCCACCAACGAAAATCAGGAATGAAATGGTGGGTGAAGAAGTTGAGATAGATGGCTCCTCCGAGCAGAAAGGAGGGTGCAAAACCAGGCCATCCTGTCATGTCCATGCGTAATCTGCGCCAGATCTGACACATAAAGCTTGCCACACTCGCATACATGAAGCCGCTGTACAGCGGCACTCCAAATATTTTGGTGAATCCAGGCTCTGGATATGACCATGAACCCATGCTTACTTTGTACAGTTCAAGTACCAGGCCAATCATATGAAACACACATATGACTTTAATTTCGTCCAAGGTCTCCAACCCACTTCGGTACATGAGATATTGAACACCAAGCAAGATCAGTAGAATGGCATCATAGCGATGAAAGAATGGAACCTCGATCACGCTGGTGATGGCTAGGGTTCCGAAGATGGCCACAGGGAAAATGCAGCTCATCGCCTGATGATAGCCGAAATGCAACAATTGAACAAAAGCTTTCAAATCGGGAGATCTCCTTC
This sequence comes from Paenibacillus sp. FW104-T2, assembly GCF_058789975.1. Classification (NCBI taxonomy): domain Bacteria; kingdom Bacillati; phylum Bacillota; class Bacilli; order Caryophanales; family Paenibacillaceae; genus Paenibacillus; species Paenibacillus sp. FW104-T2. The sequence goes on from NZ_JBYTCE010000021.1 coordinate 4,305, forward strand.
CAGTACCTTGTTCTTAAAAATGATGTGGAAAACATGTTTCTCTTCTATAAGTACATATGTAGAGCTATCGTTAATCATACAGAGACGAAACCGAAGAAAAAAGAGAAATTAAATGATGAATCTCTTCTTGTTTTCGTTTAGGCATATACGTGTCAAATGACCTAAACTAGTTTAAATCTATATACAAAAGTTTCTTCATGAGGGAAAATTAGGATTTATACATATGAGAGAGAGGAAGATTAGGTTGAAGAAATGGCATTCCCCTTTATTAACATTCATGCTATTCGGATTACTTGTTGCTTGCGGAGGGCAAAAGGGGGTAACCCCGGAAGTGTACAAACAAATTCAGGAAGGCATGAGTCAGCCCGAGGTAGAAGAACTAGCAGGTCAGCCAGCTGAGAAAGAAACCAATAATCCCTATGATGTATGGATCTATGATGGACAAGATGGAATTGAACGAGGCGCAACAGTGCGAATTGAATTTTCCAAAGAGGATCTGGTTTTGTTCAAATCTCAGAAAAAGCTGTTTGAGGCTCCCACGGCCGAAGAGAAAAAATACACTCCGGAAGGAGAACTGAAGGAGTTCATCACCGCATTCAATAACCTTGTCATTCAAAATGAAGACGTGGAGTTCCTTCAGCCGATTTCGACGGAAGGCCTGGATTTCAAGAGAACAACCTTTTACGATGGACAAGGCACGATTATTACGGTATCCGACCCAGCAATGATCAATGATGCCAATCAATATTCGAACAAGATGCATTTTGAAATCGAAGAAGATGGGACATTAAACGAGATCTACTATATTGGTGCAGATCTTGAATATCCTGTTCTGGTGTTACATGCGCTGAACGTTAGTGAGGAAACCATTGATCAAATCCTGACAAGTTATAAGGACATTGATGTGGAGACGTTGGAAAGTAAAAGCTTTAACTTTAATGAGGGTCGCTATTCAATCGACGTTAAGAACGGGACACCACGAACGTTAGTTATGACCATGAATGACAAGTAACGCAGTTACGATAAGGAAAGCTGGTCCGGGCAATCTTGTTGTCAGGATTGTTATTTTTGGACAAAACATATGGCAATAATCTCCTGTATTAGACGGGCCGCCCCGTATGCTACAATTCTCAAATGTGCCAATTATTGCATTCATATTCTGGTATATAATATCTCTAGAAACGGCAGATGATCATTTGATTAAAAAAAATTCTAAGTTGGTCTGGATATTCGTAGTCCTTATTTTAATCCTTATTGGATTCTACAACTATCAACTCAATACGGCGAGAGAAGAATCGGAAAATTTGAAGAAACTTTACCAAGCGAAAAATAATAGTGGTTTTCTGACACTTTTGAGACAAGGACATTCGGTTATTCCCTTGGCCGAAACACTTGAGAAAATCAGCAAAGTAACCGATCAGGAAGATCCTGCTAAAGTGCAGAAGCTTATCGAACGGGCCAAGAGCCAAGCGGACGAAGCTACACAATTTCTGATTACGCTTGTAGAGTTTAGTGATAATTATGTGAACGATTCTACCCCTCAGTTTATGGTGAATCGAACAGTGATGACTTCCAAGGAGCAGGAGGATTTATTTATCCTTGCAATGCAAGCGGATGTATTCAGGATCATGTACGAAGTCAGTTACAGTTATTGGAAAGATAAACCAAAGCAAATCCCGCAGAAAACAAAAAATACGCTTGCTTCCATAGCCAAAGAGTTACAAGCCATGGATGTCACCCTTCTACAGTTCAAGGAAAAGGCCGCACACGAGATGGTATGGGGACAGTTTGCGACCACGGAGCAATTGAAGATTCTAACTATGAGAACAATGAAGCCTCATTTTGAGGAATTGATCAAAATCATGACAGAGTTCAGAGAATAAACAAGGACAATGTTATTGAAGGATATATGATGTCCAATAAGCAACAATAAGCAAAGATAGCTACGATACAAGTCGCCGATATGGCGGCTTTTTTTTCGATTACATCGACAGTTTCGTACTTTTTCCATAATAGATGTGACGTATGAATTTATATCCTTTATAGTAGAAAATAAAAGCAAGATCCGAGGAGTCCTTATATGAACAAACAAGCAGTACCGTTAAATTCGTTGACCAGTGTCACGGATGGAGGCCATATCATTTATTTGTTCGAGGATTTCGATCGTTATGTTGATAATGCGGTATCCTATATTCTAACGGGTATAGACCAAGGTCATCACATCTTATTGATAGAAGAAGCAGACACATATCATGATATTTATAACAAGCTTAACGATGTTATCTCTGGTGACCAGCTTCAGTATCTTCATTATGCTAACAACGTGGATTATTACGGATCACGGGGAGATTTTAGTTTTGAGCATATTCTCACTCATTTTCACCAAGTAATGGGAATGGTACAAGAGAATAACATGTCCATTCGTACGTGGGCCAATGTAATGACGTGGGGGGAGCATAGCGAGGACAAGATTCAGGGGAATTTGGTCAATTATGAGCGACAGACTTGCGGCGTAGTCCGTGAATACGGGATGGTATCTGTATGCGCATATAACGCATCCGCCATTTCTTCGTCCTTGCAGCTTAAGATGATGAGAGAGCATGAGTACATGATGACTGACGTGGAATTTGTGAAATCACCCTTATATAGCCATCTGTCTTCGGACGAGGTTGTATTCCCTTCCCTTTCAGTACAGAGGAGATTGCTTAACGAACAGAAGCATCTCTTAATCGAGAAGGAAGCCATGGAAATGGCCAACCAGGTGAAGAGCGAGTTTATAACCACGATGAATCACGAGATTCGGACCCCGATGAATGGCGTGATGGGAATCACGGATCTGTTGGCTGCAACCGATCTTACCAATAAGCAGAAGGAATATGTAGCCACACTGCAAAAAAGCGGGAAGTCTCTGCTGCGTATCGTCAATGATATTCTGGATTACAGCAAATTGGATTCAAATCATGAACAGCTCCTGAAGGAAGCCTTTAGCATCAGGGAAGCCGTAGCGGAGACGTTTGATATCCTTGGGGTTGGAATTCTGAATAAGAAACTGCAAGTTAACGTTTCCATTGATCCGGATATTCCAGAGATTCTGATTGGGGATGATGGAAGATTCAGACAGGTGATTCTTAATTTGCTGGGAAACGCCGTGAAATTCACGGATGAAGGTGACATTTCCTTGGAGGCCAGACTGCTCTCCATAGATGCTGGTAGGATCCGGCTTCAATGTACGGTCAGGGATACAGGGATCGGAATTCCTCAGGATAAACGGAGTCATTTGTTTATTCCATTTCACCGAGTTGATAACAGTGTTACTCGCCGGACGGAAGGTACAGGTCTCGGATTAGCGATATGTCATCGGATTGTACAGTTAATGAATGGTGAAATTACTATTGAAGCGGAAGATCTGACTGAGCGCGGGACCACAATTACCTTCACTGCGGAATTTGATAGTTATACAGCATTAGGAATGCAATAAATCTTTTACTTAGAGGCTCATTTAGAAGATATATTAGTGCTCACTGATGAATATAAGCGGTCAGTTGATTTCGAATTGTTAATTCTCCATGGACATATGGTAAAATGGATGAAGTATTTATCTTTCAGACCACATAAGGAGATCACTATGCAACTTATACAACCTCAAGATGTCCAAGCCCGGCTCAATGGTTTCATTGATCAGGATCTATACTTACACCTCGAAATGACGACAGGTGCGTACGCCAATCACTACGATAGTACACGTCACCCTGCTTCGGCTTTCATTTCCAATGCGGCCATTCGATACACACAGGGATCCATTTCAGGCACGAACCCATACCGGGTAGGCTTAAAAACGACGACGGGTTGGGTTTATGCGGAAGGCCTTACCCATATTGATGAAAATGAAAAGGATCGACTGATTTTGGCGGGTCATGACAGCCAGGGGAAATTGGTTGTGGCCTTTCAACTTAGTCGGGAGAGTTTCTGATGGAAGCGGAGGATCGAAACAGCATGAACAATAAATCATACGAAAATGAACGCATTTTGGTAATATATCCCCATCCTGACGACGAGGCTTTTTCCGTTGCCGGAACGCTCGCAAAATATATTGATGGCGGTGCGTACGTTACGTATGCCTGCCTGACTTTAGGCGAGATGGGCCGCAATATGGGCATTCCGCCATTTGCGAACAGGGTCACTCTGCCTGCCATCCGCAAGGTGGAGCTCGAAGAGTCTGCTCAGGCGATTGGTATTCATGACTTGAGAATGCTTGGTTTTCACGACAAGATGATCGAATTCGAGGATGCACATCTGCTTGATAGCCGCATCATGGATTTGATAGAGGAACTCAAACCAACCATCGTATTTACCTTTTATCCAGGTTATAGCGTGCATCCCGATCATGATGCTACGGGTGCTGCAGTCATACGGACGATTTCCCGGCTGCCGGCAGAAGAGAGACCCATCGTATATTGTGTTGCTTTCTCCAAAAACCATGAGCAAGCCATCGGAAAGCCAGATGTACATGTTGATGTAAGGGGATATCTGGAGCAAAAAATGGGAGCCATTCAGGCTCACCGTTCGCAATTTCAGGCTGCAGAGCTTGTCGGTAACCGGAAATTGGATGATGAAGAAATCCAGCGCAGATTCGGCAGAGAAGCATTCTGGACGTATCGCTTCGAGTAAATAGCTTCCCCTACCAACGGAAGAACAGCGGGCCGCCTTCAAGGCGGCTTTTCATTTTTAAACGAGAAAAACGTATGGCTCAGAAACATTAGATTGACAAAGGTTCAAATTAAGGATATTCTTCTTAAAGATTATTAATAGGCTATGCTAGTATCTCGGGGAGGGCTTAACCTGATGACAACTCATCAAGACAAAGATCCCATTGGATTGCTATTATCCAGAACTTATTTTGTCCACAAAAAAAGAGTTACCCATCTACTGCAGGATTACGGCATAACACCTGAACAATATGGGATGCTCGAACAGCTGTATCAGAACGAAGGCATTACACAGAAGAAGTTATCCGAACTCCACGGTAAAGATCAAACAAGTGTCGGCAAGACATTGGAGCGGTTGGAACATAAGGATCTTATTATTCGAAGCACCGATCCTGTTGATCGGCGAGCCATCCTGCTGCGGCTTTCCGAGGAAGGGAAAAAGCTTTATTTACAGGTAGTTCCTCTGATGAATGATATGGATCAGTCATTGAGGGAGTTAATTACCCCGGAAGGGGCAGAACAACTTGCCGTACTGCTCAACAAAATTTATGAAGGAATCTCCAGCTGATTCGTCAGCTGACTTTTTTTGTGGATATACATGCATAGCCTATTATATGTTAGCCTATTAATTTGAAATTGGAGCCATATCCAAGAAGGAGAGAAATACATGTCTGTTTTTTCAGTATTAAAAGATTTTATGAGGATTCTACAAACCAAAATTGGATTGGTCTTTGCTTTGGTCGTTCCATTGATATTCACCATTGTCTGGTTGACGGGATACAACGGAGCAACGGAACGAGTGGACCAACTTAAAATAGGTATTATTAACTTGGACGGAGCGAATGGACAGAGAATAGAAAAGATCATTCAGGAAACAGTCCCTTTCAAAACAGAAAACTATTCATCTCTTGAGGAAGCTGAGCAAGTCATGAATGATGGGGATATTGGTATGATCGTAAGCATTCCTGCCCAATTCGCTGCGAACCTGGACAAAGGGGAAGGACAATTAACGTATTATGTCAATCAGGCAGCTTCGGAAGTTTCCAGATCCATATTGGAAGGATCAGCTGAAGGGATATCTACCAGCGTAGGTGCTCAGCTATCAGGAATCGTTCAAAAAGAAGTAGTCACGACAAATGTGGTCAAGTCTAACAACATCACCAATTTTGCACTCAGCATGCTGCCCATGATCCTTGGGTTTATCACATATATCGCAGTGATGACCATGAATATTCAATTGAATCTGTCAACCATGATCCTAAGTCACAAGTACGACCGATGGAAAATTTTCTGGGCCAGACAGCTTCTGTTATTGATGGTGTGTATCGTAGCGCCTCTCATTATAACGACTGTAGCCATGTTGTTTGTCACACCTGTCGCTTCCTTCTGGGAAATGTGGGGATTCCATATTCTCGTATACATCGCCTGCGTATGCCTGACTCAAATGTCATTTGTGTTATTTGGTGGATTGGGCGCACTGTTCAACGTAGCCTTGATTCCTTTCCAGCTCATGACAGCAGGCAACATTATCGCAACCGAAATGCTCACACCATTCTATCGTCATATCGGGGATTTCCTGCCTGCATCCAACGCTGTCCGGGGATACGTCCGACTTATCTATAGCGGAGCAGCAGTGACTTCAATCGTGATTAATCTTATTTTGATTGCACTGGTTACATGGGGAATAAGCTGTGCACGTATGGCTTTGCATAGAGCACCAGCACCTGGCGTTGCAAACACTAACGCTCATTAAACATGACAAGCAATATATACGAACAGAAATAAGAATATGTTTGCATGATAAGTCGCCTTGCAGGCGGCTTTTTTTGCTTGAATGACAGGTGTCATTTCAAAGGTTTTTCACTGTATTCAGTTCAAATGGCATACTCCATCTAATTCTTGGGTACGATTGACAATTAACGTTTACATATGTAACATTTAAATAGTAACAAACAAAAATATAATAACTAACGGAGGGATTTTCCTTGGCTAAAGTAAATGTAGGCGAAGAGAATGCACAACCAATTGAACTGTATTATGAAGATCATGGCGCGGGAAAACCCATCATCCTTATTCATGGATGGCCATTGAGCGGACGATCCTGGGAGAAGCAAGTACCTTCCCTGATCGGAGCAGGCTACCGTGTTATAACGTATGACCGTCGTGGCTTTGGTCAGTCTTCCCAACCTTGGGATGGTTATGACTATGATACCTTTGCTTCGGATTTACATAAATTGATTCTGCACCTTGATCTGCATGAGGTTACACTGGTTGGGTTCTCCATGGGAGGCGGCGAGGTAGCTCGCTATGTGGGAACTTACGGAACCGAACGTGTTTCCAAAGCCGTATTTGCGGGAGCAGTTCCTCCTTATCTCTATATAACTGAAGACAATCCTCAAGGTGGATTGGATGATGCAACGATTGCAGAATTCCAAAATGGCGTAAAAGGGGATCGTCTGGCATTCCTGGAAGGCTTCACTACTAACTTTTTCGCCGCAGGAGACCGTAAGGACCTTGTGAGCGAACCGTTCCGTATCTATAACCGGGACATTGCAGCTGTGGCTTCTCCTAAAGGGACATTGGATTGTATCGCTGCCTTTGCTCTTACCGATTTCCGTCAGGATCTGGAGAAATTCAGTATTCCGACACTGGTTATCCATGGTGATTCCGATGCTATCGTTCCGCTCGAAGTGAGCGGACAACGTACACATGAATCGATCCCTGGCAGCCGTCTGGTGGTTGTAGAAGGTGGGCCACACGGATTTAATGCGACTCACCCTGAACAATTTAATGCAGCATTGATTGATTTTTTACAGGGTTAAGTTTAACTGGACTGAAGGCTTCTGAAAAAAAGCAAGAAATGAAAAGAGCAGGACACTCCATATGAAGGAGGGGCGTCCTGCTCTTTTTAATTTAAACTGCTTTGATGGCATGATGTTGTTCACGTGCGATTTGGGTCGCTTGAACCATGTTGCGCAAGGAAGCGACCGTTTCTTCACGTCCACGGGTTTTCAGGCCGCAATCGGGATTAATCCAGAACAGCTTGGGATCCAGCACACGCAGGGCGCGCTCAATCATGGTTGTCATTTCTTCCACACTCGGGATACGAGGACTATGGATATCGTACACACCAAGCCCTATGCCGAGTTTGTACGTATTCAATTCAAAGCTGTGAATGAGCTCGCCGTGACTTCGTGATGTTTCTATGGAGATGACATCAGCATCCATGGCTTCAATGGAATCGATCATGTCATGGAATTCACAGTAACACATATGGGTATGAATTTGCGTTGTATCTTGTACCGTACATGTGGAGATGCGGAAAGCTTTGACCGCCCAGGCCAGATAATCAGCTTGCTCATTTTGCTTGAGTGGAAGGCCTTCACGAACAGCAGGTTCATCCACCTGGATCATGCCAATACCCGCCTGCTCAAGGGCTTCCACTTCCTGTCTGAGTGCATATGCCAGCTGATAAGCAATGTGCTCACGCGGAATATCATCCCGGACAAAGGACCAGTTCATAATGGTTATCGGTCCGGTCAGCATGCCTTTTACCGGTCGCTGGGTCTGTGACTGAGCGTACTTGGTTTCTTCAACCGTCATTGGCTGAACGAACGCAACGTCACCGAAAATGATCGGTGGTTTTACACAACGGGAACCATAGGATTGTACCCAGCCATACTGAGTGAAGGCAAATCCTGCGAGTTTCTCACCGAAGAATTCCACCATATCTGTACGCTCAAACTCTCCGTGAACGAGGACGTCCAGTCCGATCTCTTCCTGAATTTGAATCCAAGCATCAATTTGCTCGCGAATAAACTGGGCATATTGCTCGTTGCTCAACTCACTCTTGCGCCATAGCTGCCGGGTCTTGCGTACCTCTGCAGATTGAGGAAAACTGCCGATCGTAGTTGTCGGAAAAAGAGGCAGATTCCATTTTTCCTGCTGAGCAATATGACGTTTAGCGAACGGGAGAGAGCGCACTGGCTCTTGTATACGCAATGCTGCAACAGCCTGCTGCACGTCAATGCGATTACGTTCCTGTGACTGCTTAAGAGGCAGCAGCGCCTCATCTGCTTTATCAATCGCCTCCAGAATGTCGGCATGTCTTGATGTGCATGCTTTTGTTAGAAGAGCAATTTCCTTCAGCTTCTCATCTGCAAAGGCGAGCGAGCTCTTGAGCGCAGGATCGAGGTTCGACTCGCGTTCTGTTGTAACAGGCACATGCAGCAGACTGCAGGACGATTGCACAATTAAATGTTCAGGTGCGACCTGTTCGATCAGCTCATCAAGCAGGGACAATTTCTCTTGAAGTGAAGCCTTCCAGATTCCACGACCATCAATAATGCCTGCGCCCAAAATCTTGTCAGCCGGGAAGCCTTTAGTTTTAATGGATTTCAGATTGCCGGAGAGCCCTTGGACGAAATCCAGTCCGATTCCCTGTACCGGAAGGCTTATAATGTCGCTATAATTCTCCACAGATTCAAAGTAAGTTTGCAATAGAATGTTCAAGTTAGGGACTGCGTCTGCAAACGTCGTATAGATGTTTTGCAGAAGCTGTAAGTCATCCTTGCTTAATTCGGTAACCAGAACAGGTTCGTCAATCTGAACCCACTGTACACCTTCTTCTGCAAGTTCCCGAAGCACCTGCGTGTAGAGTGGAAGCAAACGTTCCAGCCAGGCTTCCGTCTCGGATTTGTCGTAACCTTTGGAGAGCTTCAGGAAGGTTAAGGGTCCAACGATCACCGGCTTGCCTTCAATCCCGAGCTTTTCTTTGGCTTCGCGGTAAGCGATAAGAGGTTTATTTTCGGTAAGTGCGGGAGTTACGTCATTTAGCTCTGGGACGATGTAATGATAGTTAGTGTTGAACCATTTCGTCATTTCGCTGGCTGCAGCGTCCTTGGTGCCTCGTGCGATGCCATAATACACCGACAAAGGAACGGCCCCGCCATCATATGTAAATCGTTTGGGAACGATACCGAACATCACGGCAGTATCAAGAATGTGATCATAATAACTGAAGTCGTTGACTGGAATAAGATCAATTCCTTGATCATGCAGCTTGCGCAAATGGCCTAACCGGATCTCCTGTAAACGGGTGTGAAACGTGATTTCATCCAGTTTGCCCGACCAGAAGGCTTCCAGAGCTTTTTTCCATTCCCGATCAGCGCCAATTCGCGGGTAACCCAATACACTGCTTTTAGTCATTTACATAACCCCTCTTCAAATGTGTTACAGAAAAGTTATCACAGTTGTGAAGTTATAACGTAATTCCATTAAATTATATCTAGCTATAGCCTGAGACTATATCAGAAGAGGGGATATTGGCGAAAAAAGAATTGGAAGTTTACTCCATATGGTATGATTACCTAAACACATACACAAAAATTGGCTCTGGTGAGAGTAAGTCATCGATCTGAACCATTGGAGGGGAAATGATGAACAAAGATCAAGAAACTCCCGAGATGATGAGAGAGCGACTACAACGAGAAGAGCAGCACGATCATGCTGCGGGTACGTTCAAGAATGGATTGGAGCGTGCGCAATTCGGTAATCTGGGGGAACTGGCAAGCAGTCTGGGATGGGTCGGTACAGGCGTGGTTATCGTAGTAATTATTGCTGTTTTTGTATGGTTGAAATAATTGTCTTACTTATACAAAAGATCTATCGATAGAATGATTGACGCTGCGATCATCAGGTGTTATTTTATACACATCTGTAATGCCTATAAAACCAATAGAGTAAAGGGGTTTTGCACATGTCGTTGGTTGTGCAAGCGGCTGCTGAGGACGTACGCAGCGAAGATTCAGTGCAGTTGATCCGGGAATTAAGCAGTGAGCTGGGCTTGTTATACGGCGGGGATGGAACCGCAGGCTTTCAACCATCGGACGTCGAAAATCCTCGTGCTGCCTTTATTGTAGCCAGATTGGATGGGCATCCGGTTGGGTGCGGAGCCATTAGGCGGCTGGATGATCAATCCGTTGAGGTTAAGCGTATGTACACCAGACCCGGTTATCGCCGTAAAGGAGTTGCTCAGGCCATACTTGCGGAAGCGGAGCGCCTTGCTGCGGAATTTGGTTATACCAATCTGAAGCTTCAGACTGGGCCACTTCAGCCAGAAGCTGCAGCGCTATATGAAAGAGTAGGGTATTACAGCATTCCGATTTTTAGTGGCGACTGGGACAGGGTTCTGGCTTTTCAGAAAGACCTGGTGCATCAGCAAGTGAATTGAAAAATATAAATAAAGCACCTTCAAGGCTTTTAGCTTGCCGTACGACAAGTAGAAGCCAAGAAAGTGCTTTATTTTGGTTTGAAAACTGCTAATAAATACAACAAACAAAGTGTAAATAACCTACGAGATTAGCCCAGGAATGACACAATAGACAGGTGAAATCCGATCCTAATTGTCTTACTGTTTTTCCTTAGCATTCAGTTCAGCAATGAGCTTGTCACCTTCAACATCCAGGTTAGGAAGCGAACGATCCAGCCATTTTGGCAGCCACCAGGCTTTATCCCCGAAGAGAGACATGACTGCCGGAACCAACGCCATTCGAACAACGAATGCATCAATCAAAATACCCAAGGCCAAGGCGAATCCAATCTGCTTAATCATAATATCATGCGTGAAAATAAAGCCTGCAAATACGGAAACCATGATAATGGCAGCTGCAACCACAACGCGGCTGGCCATCTGATAGCCATTCATAACGCTTTGGTTACCACGATTTCCGTGTACATAGGATTCTCTCATCGAAGAAACAAGGAAGACCTGATAATCCATAGCCAGACCGTAGAGAATTCCTGTTACCATGATTGGAATGAAACTGAGCAGAGGACCGCCCGTGTCAAAATCAAACAACGCCTTCGCCCAACCCCACTGGAATACGGCAGTGGTCAGACCGAATGTAGCCAGAATACTAAGCAGGAATCCAATCGTTGCCTTGATCGGAACCAGGATGGAGCGGAAGACCAGGAGCAGGATGACCAGAGACAGAATAACGATAATTCCGATATATACCGGGAAGACTTCAGCCAATTTGGCTGACATATCAATATTGACCGCTGTAAGTCCGGTAACGCCAAGCTTCATATCGTGATTGGTTGCAATGGTAGAGTCAGGAGAACGCAATTCTTCAACCAGCTGTTTGGTTGCTGCGTCGGTTGGACCCGAATCTGGAACAAGACTTAGGATGGCCATTTTGCCATCTTCACTCACACCTGCTGGTGTGACAACAGAGACATGTTCAAATTGTTGCAGATCCTGGGCGATGGCGCCCAATGTTTGTAATGATACGGTTTGGGAAGCGTCAGTAGGTTCAGCAACAATGAGCAGGGGACCGTTGAATCCTTCACCAAAACCTTTCGTAATAGCATCGTAACTTTGCCGTGCAGTAGTATCCAGGTTAGCGGTAGCGCCAGAAGGCATCCCCAGTTCCATTTTGGCGACCGGGATTGCAGCCGTACCCAGAACGACAATAACAGCTACAATGACAAGCCAGCGGAATTTAACGACACCAGAGATCCAGCGATTGGCAAACCCGTTTGATTTTTTGTGTGCGTTGTCCTGATTTTTCTCTCTTGCTTTACGAGAGCAGATGCGCTCACCGAGGAGACCCAGCAATGCCGGGAGAAGAGTAAGGGCAATCAGTACGCTGAACAGTACGGTAACCGAGGCGACGATAGCCATCATGCTCAGGAAGGTGATACCAATAACCAGCATTCCACAAAGTGCAATAATAACCGTTAATCCAGCAAAGAACACGGCACTTCCTGCTGTTCCAACAGCTCTGCTGGCCGCTTCGCGTGCATTCAGGTTCTGGTCGAAAATAAGTCTACGCTGACGATTGACGATGAATAATGCATAGTCAATACCAACGGCAAGCCCGATCATGAGAGCGAGTACAGGTGTAAAGGATGTCATGCTGACAAAGTTGGAGACAGCAAATGCTCCACCAACACCAGCCGCAACCCCAAACAGGGCAATGACAATCGGCAAACCTGCGGCAACAACGGATCCCAGTGTCATGAACAACACAATTGCCGCAATGACCAATCCGTAGATTTCGTTGGTTCCAATCGGTATGCCCACTTCTTTCAGGGAATCACTTGGCAAAACCGAGATGTTTGTACCTTGTTCGGCTTCGCTTACTGCATTCACAACCGAATCCGTGACACCTTTAGGCAGGGAGTTTTGCTGCACTGTGAATTGGAACTGGAACAGCGCAACATCTCCAGCGTTTGAGATCAACACGCCAGGTACTGGCATTCCTTCAATCATGAGTGGTCCATAAGGAGGCAGGTTGCTTGGATCCGCACTTTGCGCGCCTGCTCCAGCAGCACTCTGACTCGCCTGTTCCTGCATAGCTGAGGCATCGGCGCCACTTGCAGCAGCGAGCTCAGCAGGGTTAATGACATAATCCAGTTTGTAAACTTCACTTACTGCCTTACTGATAGCTGCCAAATTCTCAGGCGTATCCAAACGCTCGCCTTCAGGAATATTAAAGATTACGCTGCCCTGACCACCAGAGGCTTGAGGAAGCTCCTTTTCCAATTTGTCCAAGACGTTCTGGGATGCGGTTCCTTCAAGTTTGATGTCTGAAGACACGTGCACACCGTTTATGCCAAGCGCCGTTCCGACGATGCCAAGCACCAAAATCCAACCCATAATGAAATACCACGGTTTATCGTAGGCCGTTTTCCCCAGCCTGTAGAGTAATTTTGACATCGAAATGATTTCTCTCCTTCTATCTCTAATGTTCGCCTCTTCTAAAATCCATCTCGCAAATACGTAAACATAGAATCTATGTACTCATCGAATGAAATAGATTCTTCCTTATCTCCTGAAGGAAGCCCAGGAAGTTGTACGTGTACACTCCCATCCAGCATAGGGATAATTGCCGCACAAACAGCGCCAGCAAGAAAGTGATTATAACCCGCGGGGTAACGATCTCCGAATAATTCACTTAACATCAATTTAGCACCGTTTTGCAAGCGATTCAGCAGGGTGAGCGTATGAGGCATTAAGCTTGGATAGTTCTTTGACAGTTCTATAATCTGATAAATTCTTCGAAGGACTACTTCAGTCAACTGCATCTTAATGAACTGATACATCACCTCAAGCGGTGTTGTATCCTCAGGCAGCTGACTGATCATATCGAAGTATTCCTCCATCCTGTGAAAGTGCTCACCGGCCATGACGACGGCTTCTTCCTTACAGGAAAAATGATTGGCGAACGTTCTTCGCGAGTATCCGGCACGCTGCACAACGTCCTCAACCACAAATCCGTCCATTCCATGCTCTAATGCGAGTTGGAACGCAGCTTCAGATAGGGCACTTGCAGTCGCTTCCTTTTTAATGGCTCGTAAGCTTTGTTTCAAATGGTCTCACCTCCAGTTCCACATTGAATGTGTGAATGGTACTATCATATCAACTCATTGCCCATTGTGCAATTTTACCCAAAGGGTAATTTTGCGCAAAAGGAATTTAATCGTTTTGTTAGGAAGATGCTTGATGAAATTTGTGGACAGCGATGTGAAAAACAATTATGTTAATACTTAACGAAAGTATTTTCATAAGTGTGAGGGGCGAGAAGGATTACAAAAGGACCTATTACTAACAACACCATGCGAGTGAAGAAGATGAATGAGGAATTGGTCCGGCAAACATTAAGGACAATGAGACAAGGTACCAAATCTATGGTTGCACAAGCAACAGGGTTGAGTGTCGCTACCTGCCGCAGCATATTAATCGATCTCTTGAATGCAGGTGAACTTGTGGAACTGGATATGGAGGAATCGAGTGGGGGCAGGCCTGCTCAGATCTATAAGTACAACGAAAACTATGCCTACATTGTTGGTCTCATCGTAAAGGCAGGAATCAGCCATCACTCCATCACCTATGGCGTGGTTAATCTGACAGGGGAAACTGTGGAAAAAGGGGAACTGCATACGGAAACGGATCAAATGAATGAAGCATTCATCATTCAGCTCATTGATCGCCTCATCGATAACCATCCGCAGATCCGAGCTGTGGGTATCGGTGTCCCAGGTGCAGTTCATCAAGGCATCATTAATGTGTCGGATATCCCCACCCTGGTCCATGTTCCACTGGCCGATTCCATCCGAAAAAGACATGGGGTCGAGGTTATTGTAGAGAATGACATGAACCTGACGGTGTACGGTCTATATCAGAAACAGGAATATGAAGATGAGGAGTCTATCATTGTCGCGACCTTCATTGAAGGCTCCTTACCAGGTGCAGGAATCATGATTGATGGGCATATTCACAGGGGGAATACCCAGTTTGCCGGAGAGATCGCCTTTTTGCCATTCGGTCTCTCTCATGATGAGCAGTTTAGATTACTCCATAATCGGGATACATTTCATTCGATTGCTGCACGTGCCGTATCAAGTCTGATTGCTGTAATGAACCCCGAGACCCTTGCATTGACTGGTACGTTGGTACAGCCGGAGGATGTAGAGATTATCCGGAAAGAATGCTTGAAGTACATACCAGAGATGCATATGCCTCAGATGAGGCTATTGAATGACCCAGATGAGAATTATATGTTTGGATTAATATCGATGACTCTGGAAAGCCTCTCGTATTCGCTGCAGCTTGTGGAAAAACGGAGGTAACGAAGACTATTACAATACGGAGAGGATGCTGGATATATGGATACGAAAACGGAAAAACAGAAGATGCTGGCTGGAGAGCTCTATAAAGCTTGGGACCCTGAACTGACGCGTGATCGAGCGTACGCAAGACGGATGACTCGTATGTATAATCAGAGCACCGAAACAGATGAGGAACTTCGAACAGATATTCTGAAAAAATTGCTGGGCTCAACGGGTGAGCATCTGAGCATGGAGCCCAATATCCGTTTCGATTATGGCTACAATATCCATGTAGGTGATCACTTCTACACCAATTTCGATTGCACCATCTTGGATGTCTGTGAGGTGAGGATCGGCAGTCACTGCTTGTTTGGGCCAGGTGTTCATATTTATACGGCAACACACCCCATTGATCCTTTGGAGAGAAATGAAGGGCCCGAATATGGTAAGCCAGTATCAATCGGAGATAACGTGTGGGTGGGCGGACGAGCGATCATTAATCCTGGAGTCACCATTGGCAATAATGTAGTCATTGCATCCGGAGCCGTGGTAACCAAGGACGTTCCGAACAACGTGGTTGTTGGAGGAAATCCAGCCAAGGTGATCAAGAACATTGAAGTTTCGCAAGAACCTCCAATGCTGTATTGAAAGCTGAGAACGCATATCTATGTAACAGCTTGTTGATTTTTGAGATTCGTGGTAGACAGCTAAATCTGCATGATGGGGTGATAGAAATAAATCTAAGCCGATATGGAGAGCGTTCCATATTGGCTTTTTTGCATCTGGGCAATTGAATCCATCTTGTGTTAACATGTGCACTAACTAATCCTATACCATGCTTATAAAGGGGAACCCATGTCCATTCGAATAAAAATGCTGCTGTCCTTCACGGGCATGCTCGTGATAAGTTTGCTGTTTATCCTGCTTACGGCAAGTCTGTACACGATTGCGGCAACAGGAGATCTGCAGAGCTTTCGTGATATTTATAAGGTGCATTATCAGATTAACCCACTGACTGAACAGGGAGAATCGATCTTTCAAGAGATGAAGTTTATGGCCAAAAATGAACCGGATGAGCTGCAAAACAAAGATTTGCTGCGTGAATACGACATGAAACTTCGAGCCGAGAAGTCAGGTCTCTATGTCAGACGCGAGAACAGCCAGATCTTCGAATCGCTGACCTTCAATCAGCCTGAACTGAAGCAGGCACTGCCTGCCTATGATCTGAACAACTATCAGATACGCAGTACGTTTAATATTGGTGAACGCTTTTATGCCTATGCCAAATTTGACTTTAAGTACACGGATGGGGAACGGGGAAGCATCTTCGTCATTCGTGAACGGAGTCCTTTTGCCGAATTGACCCGTAAGCTGCTGCCCGTGATGTCAATCCTGCTCATCGGGGTGCTCATTATTGCAAATCTGCTGCTGTTCCGCTGGATTACTCGCAGCTTCATTAAGCCGTTGAATCAGCTGAGGAATTCCGCAGAGCAGATTAAGGAAGGGAACCTCTCCTTCAAGCTCCAGCTTCATTCCAATGACGAGGTTGGTCAGCTCAGCGAAGCGTTTGAGAGCATGCGGAACCAGCTGCAGCGTTCCAATGAACTAAGGCAGCAGGACGAAGCCAATCGCAGAGAGCTCATCTCCAACATTTCGCACGATCTCCGGACACCGATCACAAACATTAAAGGCTATATTGAGGGGATTCGTGATGGAGTGGCAAACACGCCCGAGAAAATGGAGACCTACGTCAATATCATTCACTCGAAGGCAGTCAGCATGGATAAGTTGGTGGATGAGTTGTTCCTCTATTCCAAGCTGGATTTAAATCAGGAGCCTTTCCTGTTCAAGGTCGTAGACCTTGTTGATTTCCTTGAAGACAGCATTGAAGAGCTGAGATACGATCTCGAGGATAACGGGGTCGCACTTGATTGGGATAACCAGTCGTCAGGTCCTGTTATGGCTTCAGTGGATCTCGACAAACTAAAACGGACTGTCGTCAATATAGTCGATAATGCACTGAAGTACATGGAGAATGAACACAAGCGATTCGGCATTACACTTCAAGCAGATAACGAATGGATTACGATGGCGTTTAAGGATAACGGCAAGGGAATACCGGAAGAGGCGCTGCCTCACATCTTCGAGCGTTTCTATCGGGCAGAGCAATCTCGCAATTCCTCAACCGGGGGAAGCGGATTAGGACTTGCGATTGCCCGTCAAATTATTGATGGACACGGAGGATTCATCTGGGCAGAAAGTATGCCTGGTGAAGGTACAACGATTTATATTCAATTGAAAAGGCTGATGGACAAGGGGGAGTAGCGGCAGTGACAAGCATATTAATCATTGAGGACGAAACAACAATTGCCGAACTGGAACGCGATTATTTTGAGCTTAACGGATTCACGGTGGAGCTCTGTCATAATGGAGAGGAAGGCCTGAAGCTCGCTCTGGAGGGAGATTACAGTTTGATCATTGTTGACCTGATGCTTCCGGGGCTTGACGGCTTCGAATGCTGCAGGCGTATTCGTGAGGTGAAGGAAGTACCGATTCTGGTCGTCTCTGCCAAAAAAGAGGAGATAGACAAGATCCGAACCTTTAATTTGGGCGTCGATGATTTTATTACCAAACCGTTCAGCCCAAGCGAGCTGGTTGCTAGAGCAAAGGCTCATCTAACCCGCTACGAGAGACTGCTGGGCATGAGCAAACCCGTTGAGCAGGATGAGATTCACATTCGCGGACTGCATATCGACAAAGGATCACGCCGCGTTTTCTTGAACGGGGAAGAGGTCGCAATTACAACCAAGGAATTCGATCTGCTCGTATTTTTGGCGAGTCATCCGAACCGTGTGTTCAGTAAATCCGATCTGTTCGAGCGGATCTGGGGCATGGATTCCAGCGGTGATATCGCAACCGTTACGGTTCATATTCGCAAGCTGCGCGGTAAGCTGGAGACAGATCCCAAAAATCCGGATTACATTGAGACCGTATGGGGTGCGGGCTACCGGTTTACGGTATAAGTTTCGATAAAAATTAGCTTCAGTTTATATTTTGTTAATCATTTTGACCTTGGGAGTTTCTTTTTGTCCTCTATTCTATAGATACAAGCAAGACCAACCTATAGAGGAGGAATTCAACCATGAATCCGACAACCCGAAAAATCGCTGCATTTCTGACCATAACTGCATTAGGTACGGCAGTATTACCGCTTGCTGCGAACCAAGTACATGCAGCTACATACGTTACAAACGCTGCCGCAACAACGGCACAGCTTAGCAGTCAGCAGATCGACACTGCCATCAAGGAACTGAACAGCTTGGGAATCATGAACGGATATGCCGATCAATCCATGGGTGAACAAAGAGCCATTACTCGCGCAGAACTAGCTTCACTAGTGTATAAAACCTTTAGTTTGGAAGACAAGACGGGAGAGAGCGTAGATTTAACAGACGTTAATCCGTCTGCATGGTATGCGCCTTATGCAGCAAAGCTCGTTGAACTGGGCATCATGGAGGCAAATGACGGTCAATTCAATCCGCAAAGCCAAGTTTCCGATGCCGAACTTGAGCAAGTTGTATCCAAAGCGATGCAGCGTGACGTGAAATCCGTTCACCATTGGATGAGCACGTTCTATGCCGAGAATGGGTCGTCTACTCGTGGTGAAACAGCGGTGCTGCTGAACACGGCCCGCCAGGCCATTCCTTCCGAGCAGGCTAAGATCGAGAGTGTACGATCACTGAATGCCATTACGTTGATTGTGACTTTTGATAAACCACTCACAGCAGCAGATGAAGTATTTGCCAAAGCACAAACGGATTTTGCGCTAAGTGGCGGATTGACATTAACCAATATGCCTCGTCTGAAGACAGGATCCATTGCAACATACATCGTTCCAACGTCTGTTCAAAAAGCTGGCGAGGTATATAACCTTACTTATAAAGGGCAAGATGCGGGTTCCTTCGAAGGCAGTGGAACGAAATTAAACATGACGAAGGTTAGTCAAGTAACGAACGATACGTTCGAGATTGAAGCATTGCAGGAAAACGGTGTCGTTGATTATGGCTATATTATTTCGGCATACAGCGGTGGTCGAGGAGCTAATGCGTTCGTGCTGGATGAGAAGGAACAAGCTGGAGGCCAAACGTATCAGATTATCTCATCCATGCAGGCAAGACAAGTCATAATTACGCCGGAAGGCGGAGAACCGATCGTTGCCAGATACGTTCCGTTTACGCAATCAACAGACGGCAAACAAGAACCGAAGTTCAGATTGCCTGAAGGACAAACGCTGCAATCCGGTGTCCAATATACCGTATCTTCGGATTGGGCGAACATCGATAATGCAACATTCACCGCACAATCATTTGATGCGCTGCAAGTTACCAGTGCACAGGCCGTGAGTGAAACCTCCATTGAAGTTACACTTGCTCAAGATCCTGGGGATGAGCTGTTTTCGGGCCGAAGCGTAACGTTAACCTCCCCGAGCGGTGACACCCTGACGGCAACCTATAAATATTCAAGCCGGAAAGGCGCAACAGGAGTTTTCGACCTCGTTAACGATGGCAAATTAAATCCGGACACGACCTATGAAATCAGCCCAGTGGGTGATTGGAGTGTCGCTTCGGAGGTAACCGTAACGCTACAGTAAGGAGGCAGTATGAGTAAGTCAATCCTAATAGCTATTCTTATCAGCACGATGTTCGTCGTCCAAGGCTGTGCTCCGGCAGTAAATAACAACTCCATGGTGAAGGAGCAGGAAACTTCCCTGAATGAACAGCTGCTAGAGGCAGCAGGAGGATCAGATCCTGAGAGGATTGAACGTCTAATTCAAGAGGGTGCGGATATCAATGCTCAAGATGATAGCGGAAGAACAGCTGTGATGATTGCGACCTACAACAATGATCAGGCATCGGCTCAATTGCTGATTGAAGCTGGTGCAGATGTTAACATACAGGACGAGATGAAGAATAATCCGTTTCTGTACGCTGGCGCTGAAGGATATTTGGATATTTTGAAGCTCACAATTGATGCGGGAGCCGACCCAGCCATGACGAATCGATATGGAGGAACAGCGCTGATTCCCGCTGCAGAGCACGGATATGTGGATGTGATACGGGAGCTTCTGACTCAAACCTCAGTTGATGTGAATCATGTGAATCGATTAGGCTGGACGGCATTGCTTGAAGCGATCCTATTGAATGATGGGAATACACGGCAGCAGGAAACGATACAGCTGCTCATTGACCATGGAGCAGATGTGAATCTTGCGGATGCTGATGGTGTATCGCCTCTGAGTCATGCCAAGAAAAAGGGCTTCAAGGAAATCGAGGAGATTCTGCTTCAGGCAGGTGCGAAATAAAGTATATGGGAAGATCGATAATATGAAAAGAAACAGCATAGCAACGTAGCATGTGGAATATCTATTGTGCATATGATTCTAGGAGAAGTCGCCGATATGGCGGCTTTCTTTGTTTTAGACATAGAAGTTTGAAAGCTGAAATGAATACAGGCCAAATTACTTCGTTTCACGTGTCAGTACTGAGAAGGTTACTTATTCCATTTCATTTATAAAAATATATCTTTATTGGTGTATTATGGGTTATCATTTGAGAGGATTGAATCTTGTGGTGTGAATTTTAGGCGGAAAGGAACGGGAAAGTGGAAAGAACATTTAATACGGTTTATTCAAGAGTGAAATGGAATTTGATAACCATGACCTTATTGGGAATTTATTTTTTTGTTAGTCTCAACAGGAGCGATGAGCGATGGTCTACGATTTTTCTCGCGTTTTTTACCATATACATTTTGACTTATATCATTGTGCTGTTAAAAATGTTATTTACGAAACTAACGTTTACGTTCGGAACAGATTACGTTGTTTCCTCGAAGGGAAAGAAATTCGAAGCTTCTCAAATCAAGTGTATCTACATGAATAACCAGAGAATTGGTTTCAAACTGCATGGCCGGTGGTTAGTGCCAATGGAATTATGTTTCTTTTTTGATAAGAATGAAGAACGCGAAGGGTTACAGCAGCTTCACCAATGGGCAGAGCACAATAAGTTAGAAGTAAAAAAGAAATTTTTTCAGACATTGACGTAAGTATTCAGTTCAATAAGGACTGGATATTTCATAAGGAGGGATCAACTAGCCGTGATAACGCTCAGAAAGATTACATTGGATAACCGACGTACGATCTTTAACCTGGAAGTTGCAGAAGAGCAGCAAAAATATGTGGCATCCAATCTTTCAAGTATAGCTTCCTGTTATGTTTTAGCGACCAATGGAGGCTCGCCTTTTCCATTTGCAATCTACGCAGATGAACAACCTGTTGGGTTTGTAATGATTACGTATGGAATTACAGGTTATGATCTCCCCAGCATCGCTGATAATAACTACTGCATATTACGGCTCATGATCGACAAGCAGCACCAGAATCAAGGTTATGGCCGTGAGGCAATGAATAAGGTTATTGAATTCATTCGCACTTTTCCAGCTGGTCCGGCGAAACTTTGCTGGATTCCGTATAGCCCAGATAACCTGGCTGCCAAGAAGTTATATGAGAGTTTAGGCTTCAACGAGAACGGTGAAGTGTGTCATGGCGAGCTTGTAACGATATTAGAACTCTAATAATAATTGTAGTCGTTATTTCTTAAATAGGCGAAGCAGATCGGTGACTCGGCGATTTTTTAAAGAACAAATTGAGTATTGTACTCATCATAAAGATCCGTTTGTGTTTGAGTTCAATCACTAGAGAGCAGAGCGGAGGGACCATGGATTATATAAAATGGATCAGAAGCAAGGTCGGAAAAGATATGATTATTCTAAATTTTTCAGGTGCGATCATAGAGAATGAGGCACAAGAGATTTTACTCCAGAGAAGGCGGGATCGAAATGCGTGGGGGTTTCCCGGAGGTGCAATGGAGCTGGGAGAATCATCGTTAGAAACAGCAGTTAGAGAAATAAGAGAGGAAACGGGTTTAATCATATCCATAGGGGAACTAGTTGGCGTATATACAAAGTATTTTGATGAATATCCTAATGGAGATAAGGCTCAGACCATTGCATTTATGTATCATGGAAAAGTGATTGGAGGACAATTAGCTGCTTGCAATGAAGAGAGCCTTGAACTGAAATTTTTCCATCCTGACTTTATGCCGGAATTGTTTAACCAGCAGCACAAAGATGCTTTTGACGACTTTAAAAATAACCGTATAGGGGTTACTAGATAGCCTGATAATATGAAGTTACATAAGATCTTATCGTATATGAAAAGATCTTTTCAGAATGCTTGAAAGATAAAACCATGACAGTCCTGATGTCATGGTTTTTCTCATGGCTTGAGGAACATGGAATATATTAATCCTCCTGACAGGTAAAAATCAGTTTCTAATGAAACGTTACCTATATCCCAAACAACAGGATACCTATAATTATCTTATGAGGAACATGACCAATTTAACGAATGAAGTGGAGTGAAGAAAACAAATGAAGGACTTTTTTCGCTATGACACGATGGAAGAAAGAGAATCTCTGCTAGCTAGAGCCAGAAATGTGGCACTAACTGCATTACAGCAGTATGATCTGGCGTGGGAACGCATTCAGTTTATACACTTATCCGATACGATCACGTACAAAGTTGAAACAAATACACCCGATTCTTATTTGCTTCGGATTCATTCCGATCGTTGGAGCAAGGAAGAAATACAATCTGAACTTCTATTTCTTCAGTCCTTGAATACAGTGGATGACATTCATGTCCCAGTGGGGATCACTTCTCTTACAGGCTCTCGTGTAGTAGAGATGGATACGATTGAGGGTTATAGACGACCGTATGTTACGGTGATGAAATGGGTCGAAGGGGAGCATATACATGGTGAAATGACGGGAACTATAGTTACTAGAATGGGAGAAATGATGGGAAAGCTTCATGAAGCTGTTTCGGGCGTTCACTTACCTCCCAACTTTGTGCGTCCGGTCTGGGGAGCAGACTCTTTTCGAAGTGAGTTGGTGAAGCTTGATCGATATTATAACCGATTTTTGTCCGATCAAGCCTGGACGGAATATCAACATGCTGTCGAGAAAATATTGAGTAGACTTGCTGATATGGACAACAATGAACAAAACTACGGAATGATTCATGCTGATTTGCACGCCGGTAACATCGTTTTCAAGGATGGTTTACCGTATCCAATCGATTTTGGAAGATGTGGCTTTGGTTATTTTCTATATGATCTGGCAGGCAGTTTAATTGGACTCTATCCCAGAGAGCGAATGACTTTTATCCAAGGTTACGAGAACGTGAGAAAACTGGGAACTGATTATATTCGAGACTTGGAATGTTTCTTCATTATGTTCATGATTGAGAACTACTGTCATCACGCCTCTAATCCAGAAGAAACGTCAAATTTATTGGATGAACAACCCTATGCTCAAGCATTAATCAGAGAATTTTTAAACGGAAACCCGTTTTTGTTTGTTCCGATTGAACCAGTGGACGTAGATAAGGTTCAACAGTGAATTTCTAACATACGTGTTATGGTTGGTTCTTAACTCCCCATTCACATAACTCTTCCATAATCGGCAGCAAGCTCTCTGCCTTGGCGGTGAGACTGTACTCGACCTTGGGTGGAACTTGCGGGTACTCCTTCCGGTTCACCAGACCATCGGCTTCCAATTCTTTGAGTTGTGAACTTAGCATCTTATAGGTTATCGCTCCAATCTGCCTCTTCAAGTCATTGAATCGAACGGTTTGACCTTCAGCCAAAAGGTAGAGGATCACCATCTTCCATTTACCCCCGATGACAGACACCGTATACCCAAAAGGGGTATCCTGAATGTTCTTCACTTTACCTTTATAATCAGTCATGCTCATACGTACACTATCCTTCCGGGTAGTACCTATCATTAAAGTGCGTACTACGATTATATTTTCGTTCAGTTTATACTAGCCTTACTTTCAAGTAAAGGAGAGTATCATATGTCTACAAAAACAATACGCTTGCTCATGCCGCAATGGCAGGGGGGCAACAATCCTAACTATTCTTTTGGATCCGAACTGTTAGCCTGGCTGGCACCAGATAATGATCAACCCCTAATTAAGGTACCCGTTCATGCTTATGATGGAACACCACTTGTGAACGAGAACGGCATGAATGGAAGAACACAACTGCTGGAACAGCTGGAGGCTGCCCAGCATATCATCCAGGCTCACAAGCCGGATCGTATTGTTATGTTTGGCGGCGACTGTTTGGTCGAACAAGCACCCTTTGCCTATCTTAACGAACGATATGGAGGGGACCTTGGGTTAATTTGGATTGATGCACACAGTGACCTGGTTCGATATGTTGGCTATGATAACGGACATACGCTGCCACTCGGGAATCTTCTGGGTGAGGGAGACGAGGAGTTCTCGAGACATGTGAAGGTTCCTTTGAAGCCCGAAAATATCTTTATGGCGGGATTGGCAGTTCCTACAGAACAAGAGATGGAAGTGATTTCGGAAGCATTTGAAAGAATGGGTGTATACGCTGAGGAATCAGATACAGAAGTCATTCAGAGACTGGGAATCAAAACAGCCGGAACAGAGGAGCTCTCGAGCAGCACTGAAGTGATTAAGAAATGGATCAGAGAAAGTGGAATCAAACATCTTGCCATTCACGTGGATCTGGATGTGCTGGACCCCAAAAAATTCCGTTCTCTACTATTTGCTAACCCTGACGAACCCTATGTTTTCTCACCTGCCGGAACCATGCAGTTACCTCAACTTCTGCATTTGCTTAAGGAGCTGTCAGAAGAAACAGAGGTCGTGGGACTGGGTATAACCGAGCATATGCCGTGGGATGCGATTCATATGAGAGATCTGCTCAGCGAGATACCGATATTAAATACGTAAGGTGCAGAGCTTCGAACATAGGTGTGGCTAACATTCTATCGGAATATTTGATACGATGTAGGGAGTCTGAATGAATTTGATAGAGAGCTAAGAAAGGCAGGCTGACCATGAATCTTATCTTTCCGAAAGTTAGTACACCCGAAGAAATCGCTGCGCTGTCCCGCTTGGCCGCCGAAATTTGGCAGGAGTACTACGTATCCATCATTACGCTTGAACAGATCGATTACATGATTCAACAATATCAATCGGCATCAGCTGTTACAGAACAAATCCAAGAACAGGGCTATGAATATTATTTCATGCAACGTGATGATACGCCTGTCGGATACATGTCTGTAAAAGTAGAGGAAGGCAAAATGTTCCTGAGTAAGTTTTACATCGGCAAGGAACATAGAGGCCAAGGCTACGCCAGCCTGGCGTTCGCTTTTCTGGAGCAGCAATGTATAGAACGAGGCATTAACCTGATCTGGTTGACCGTCAATCGCCATAACGAATCAAGTATTGCTGTCTATGAGAAAAAAGGATTCCGGACTGTCCGGGAGCAGGTTGCGGATATCGGCAATGGGTTTGTGATGGATGATTTTGTTATGGAGAAGGCAATCCACGTTGCTTAAACGAAGCTTCCAGGTCAGTTCAATAGGATGAGTCAGACAATGAATGATTTATTGATCAGCATAAGAGGAGAAGTCGCTTAAATAGCGGCTTTTTTTATTGCATAAAACACGGATCTGAAATTACGCATATAAATGAAAGCCCTTTCTTCATTCTATGATATACTACGTTGTAACTGACAACCCATGAATAACGGAAGAGATATTTGTGCTGGTTATCCTCTCACTTTCACGCGCAAAGGAGATGTCTGAATGTTTAATGTTCTTGTTGTGGATGATGAGTGTGTTCAAAGAGAAGGAATCAAGGATTTGATCGCCCTGTATGGATTTCCTTTTCACATCATGGAAGCGGAGAACGGAAAGAAAGCAGAGCAGCTATTGATACGAAATTCAATTGATATTTTGATTACCGATGTCAAAATGCCGCTCATGGACGGACTGGAACTTAGCAGGATCGCACGCAAAACACAGCAAAATATCGATATCGTTATTTGCAGCGGATATGATGAGTTTGAATACGCACGCAGTGCCCTAAGGCTCGGCGTCGTCAATTATTTGCTTAAACCGCTTATGAAGGAAGAGTTTTTGCAGGTGATGGTGGATATTACGAAGATGAGTCCGTATGCGGGGAAGCCTGAGCCTGAAACGATGGAAATGAAGGTGATCCGGCAGGTGAAGGATTATGTGAAGGATCATTATCAGAAAGATATTTCACTAACAGAAGCAGCTCACGACGTGTATCTGTCTCCAGGATACCTAAGCATTCTGTTTAAGAAAGAAACCGGAGAGAACTTCTCCAAATATCTCACGGATTACCGGTTGAGCCGTGCGAGCCACCTGCTTGTTCACTCCAATATGAAAATTAATGATGTTGCGGTGGCTGTTGGTATAGACAACCATTCATATTTTGCCAAGCTGTTCAAAAACAAGTTCGGCGTTAGTCCGTTACAGTTCAGAGAGTGCGGGGTGCTTCATGATCGGGTGGATCAAGAGCAGGTTCAATGATATCAGGTTCCGCAACAAATTATTGCTGTCTCATCTGGTCATTGCACTCATTCCCATTCTTCTGCTTGGACTACTCTCCTTCATTCAATCCTATCGTATTCAGATGAGAGAGCTGCGAAGCGAAGCTGAAGCAAGCATCGAGCAGGTAGCCAGCATTATGGATTACAAAATCAATCGTTACAATACACTAAGCGAGTTTATGGTACTTAATCGGGATTTCTCTCAGATATTCACCAAAGACTATGATGAAAATTATTATCAGATGTACCTGGATTTTCGTGACACTATGGAGCCGATGATCTCGAACATCAAATTGATGGACGATGATATTGAAGGGATCACCTTCTACACATCGGGAGAACTGCTCGGAATTCGCAATAACATTTTGCCCATAGGGGAGCTAAGGAGCAAGGCTTGGTACGATGGTTTTCGGGGCAGACGCTGGATTGTGGACGGAGAGAAGCTCTACCTGGTTCAGGAACTGATCAGCAATCCAAAAGACAGCAACTTTATGGTCATATCCATACAGCATGACAGCATCTTTGGAAATCTGGATAATCTGTCTGAGCACGTATCCGTTCATATGGAAGATCCGGAACAACATATCATTTTTCAGGAAAACAGAAAGCGGATTGGTGCTGTTGATTTGGAGAAAAGGCAGATGACAGACCTGAGTTTAAGTCGATCCCTTGCCAGCAATGGCTGGACGATCTATTACAATTTGCTGAATACCAATGCCTATGCGAATGCAATGAGTATTTTTCAAATCACGCTATTCGTTATCATCCTCAGTCTGATTATTACCTTTCTGCTGATATATATCATCTCCACTAACTTTACACGCCGAATTCTTCGCCTCAAGACCAAAGTTGACAAGGTGGAACGAAACAATCTGGATGTGATCATTCAGAGTTCTTCCCGTGATGAATTTGGTGAGCTGACGAATGGGATCGGGAAGATGCTCAGAAGGATCAACAGTCTGATCTCACAGGTCTATCGCGCCGAGATTGCCAAGAAGGAAAGTGAGTATTACAGGCTGATCAGTCAGATTAACCCTCATTTTCTGTATAATACACTCTCTTTTATCAGATGGAGGGCCGAGAAGAAGGCCGATATTGAAACAAGTTATATGGTATCTGCATTAGCACGTTTCTACAGAACGACGTTGAACCAAGGAAGGCATATGACCACAATTGAGGCTGAGATTCAGCATATTAAGGCATATCTAGACTTGCAGCTCATTATGAATGATGGTCTGTTTGACGTGGATTATGATGTTGATGATGCGGTACAGCAGGAACAAGTCATTCATTTCGTACTGCAGCCCATTGTGGAAAATGCCATCAAGCATGGTTTTGTGGGAGCAGCAGCGAAGGATTACGGCATTCAGATTACAGTTCAGCGAGTGGGTGAAGGCATCAGATTAGCCGTTACGGATAATGGCGTAGGCATGACTTCGGAACAGATCACACAGCTGTTAACCAGTGAAAATGGGGGATGCGGTGTGCGAAATGTGAATGACCGAATGAAGCTCTATTACGGGCAGGACTATGAGCTCGTGATTCGTAGTGAACCCGGTTACGGAACTGAAGTATCCATGGTGATTCCGGCATCTTCACCGTAAGCAGCAGGAATACTTCAAATAAAATGCTAAGTATTGAAGGCGGTTGCTTCGGCAGCCGCTTATTTGGTTTCTGAGTTAGAAATGACAAGGCCCACAAGATGGTTGAGGTCATGAAAAAAGTGATACATATCCGAAAATAATTGCATATACGCGAAAAATGAAAACGCATACAATTTGATTATTCAAGTAAATCACATAAAGGGGATGACAGGATGCACAAACGCAGCAAGATCGCTTCACTGCTGATGGCCTGTATGGTGCTCGTTGTATTCAGTGGCTGCAGCGGGGGGAACAGTGATACCGCACAGCCGCAGATATCAGAGCAGGACTACGAACCTTACGGCAAATATGAGACGCCAGTCGAATTCACGATCGGCCGTAATACCAATCATGTGAATAACCTGCCTCCTGGTGACACCATTGAGGACAATTTGGCCACACGGTATGTAGAAGATCGGGTGAATGTCAAAGCGAAGGTGGCTTGGGAAACAGACGATATGGATCAGAAGCTATCCTTATCCATGACCACGGGTGAATTGCCTGACGTCATGTTAGTTAGCCGGGAGATATTTAATCAGTTGGTAGATAATGATCTGATCGCCGATATGACTGAGGTATATGAGAAGACAGCATCCGAAGGTGTGAAGAACATCTATGGCTCCTACGGTGATTTGCTGCTTGATCAAGTGAAGGTGGATGGCAAAATTATGGGGCTTCCGATGACAAACATCGGTAATCAGCACCAATTGCTGTGGATTCGGAAGGATTGGGTAGATAAGGTGGGTGCCAAGCTGCCGGAAACGGCCGAAGATGTGTGGAATCTTGCCAGAACATTTGTGGAAAAGGACGTATCCGGCACAGGTAAGACGGTGGGTATGGTCATGGATTCAAATGCGATGAATTTTAGCCCAATGTTCGCGACGCATGGCGCGTTTCCAACGAATTGGATCGAGAAGGATGGTCAGGTGGTATACGGGTCCGTTCAGCCCGAGATGAAGCAGGCACTTGCTGAAGTTAGCGCCATGTACAAAGAAGGCTTGATTGATAAACAATTTGCAGTCCGGTCAAGTGAAGAGAAGGAAGCACTGGTGATCAACGGACAGGCGGGAATTGTTTTTAATCCATGGTGGATCGGCTATACCAATTACAAGGATTCCATCAAGCAAAATCCCGAAGCCGTATGGGTCGCGGTATCTGCACCACTGGATCAGGACGGCAAGTTCAGAACGATTCGTCAGGATCCTGTGGGGGGAGGAATCGTTGTTGTGAACAAGAATTTCGCCCATCCAGAAGCCATAATGAAATCGGTCAATCTGACTACGGATTTCCTTTATTCCTTAACGGATGATGCGATCAACTACAAGAAGGAACATCCCGATGAGATGTTGACTGATGCGAGCCGCTGGAATAACGATCCTACTCAGATTCCAATGCAGGTCGATTATGACGATGTGCTGAAGCGCTATTACGAAGATCTCATGAAAGCCGATGAGTCCGGAGATGCTTCCGCTGTTCAGGAAGACCGTGTTGTCTCGTTCAAGGCTTATCAGGAATTCAAAGAGAAAGGCAATGCCGTTGACGTCAATACCTATGGCGAATATCTATCTCGGATTGAAGGACAACGAGAAGCAAATAACCCCAATCTGGAAGTGACTCCTGCAGGCTTTTACGGGACGACAGAGACGATGAAGCTGAAATGGGCGAACCTGCAAAAGCTGGAAGAGGAAACAATTCTCAAGATCATTATGGGGCAAGCTCCTATTGATGAATTTGATACGTTTGTCGACACATGGAAGCGTACAGGCGGAGATGAGATTACGGAGGAAGTCAACGAGATGGCTCAAAGGTAATACAGGCTGTGTGAAGCAGGACTGTAGCATAGCGGAAGCCTGATACCAGACTTCCGCACCTGCCTTTAGCGATATGACATGCCTATAGATATAGCAAGATGGAGGTGAGAAGGCAATGGCGCAAGCAGAAACGACGATACCACCCAAAAGGGAACTACGCTCAGTCCAGAAGAAACGTAAGCGATTTGACGAAATGACCTATCATTTTATGCTCCTGCCTGGCATGGTGATGCTGTTTATTTTCTCGATTGTGCCCATGTTCGGCGTAATCATGGCGTTCCAGAAGTTCATTCCTGCCAAAGGCATATTCGGTTCCAAATGGGCGGGGCTTAGCAACTTCACCTATATGTTTCAACTGCCGGACGCGAAGCAGATTTTTATCAACACGCTGGTCATTGCTGTCGGGAAAATTGTGCTGGGATTGATTGTTCCTATTGTATTCGCCCTTCTGCTTAATGAGGTTCGTCTGAAAGTGTTCAAGAGTTCGATTCAAACGATTGTGTACTTACCGCATTTCATGTCATGGGTTGTCTTGGGCACGATGCTGACTATGATATTTTCTTTTGACGGCATGATTAACAACTTCCTTGAGCTTCTCGGCTTGGAACGCATTATGTTTCTGGCCAGCAACGATTGGTTCAGACCGCTGCTGATCGTAACGGATACCTGGAAGGAGTTTGGTTATGGAACCATTGTCTATCTGGCTGCGTTAACGGCCATTAACCCTGCCTTGTATGAGTCCGCTGCAATGGATGGTGCGAATCGCTGGAAGCAGACGCTCCACATTACGCTGCCAGGCATGTTCCCAACCATTATCCTGCTGGGTACATTGAGTCTCGGAAACGTACTCAATGCCGGATTCGATCAGGTGTTCAACCTGTATAATCCGCTCGTATATGAAACGGGTGATATCATTGATACCTTTGTGTACCGCATGGGTCTGATCAATATGCAGTATTCGTTCGCAACAGCCATTGGTTTGATGAAATCGGTGATCAGCTTTGTTCTGATTGTCATTTCGTATAAACTGGCTTCCAAGTATGCGGGGTACAGAATTTTCTAGGAGGGTTAGCATGATTCAATCCAAAACACTCGGTTCCAGGCTATCCCGACTATTGATTATGTTCACGTTGATCCTGATTACATTCATGTCCCTGGCCCCGATTGTAAATACGATTATGGTTTCCATCAGCAGCAGTACGGCAGTGAATGCAGGCCGGGTTTATTTTCTCCCGGTGGAGCTGAACTTCTCATCCTACGCACAGATTTTGAAAGATACGAAGTTCTGGAATGCGTTTCTGATCTCGGTTGAACGGGTGGTGCTTGGTGGTGCGATCAATATGATTTTGACCATTCTTATGGCCTACCCCTTGTCACGCAGTATTTCACAGTTCAGATCCCGGAACACATACATGTGGATTATCGTGTTTACGATGTTATTCAGCGGAGGTATTGTTCCTTGGTACATGGTGATTAGCAAGCTAGGGCTGATTAACAGCATCTGGGCATTGGTTTTACCGGGTGCGGTACCCGTATTCAATGTGATCCTGCTCATGAACTTCTTCAAAGGCCTACCCAAGGAACTCGAAGAGGCTGCCTTTATTGACGGAGCGGGGCCGATCAAAATTCTGCTTAACATCTTCATCCCGATTTCCATGCCGAGTTTGGCGACTATTATGTTATTTGTCATCGTTGGACATTGGAATAACTTCTTTGACGGAATCATTCTCATTAACGACAGCTCTAAAATACCACTACAGACTTACCTGCAGCGGCTTAGTCTAACGCGAGACCAAATGCAGAATCTCTCTGTTGAACAGCTGCAGCAGTACAATAAAATTTCGAACACGACATTGAATTCTGCCAAAATTCTGGTCTCGATGATCCCTATACTATTAATCTATCCTTTTCTACAGCGTTATTTGATCCACGGTATCGTCCTCGGGGCAGTGAAGGAATAATCTGATGACTTTAAGAAAGGAAGGGATATGCAAATGCGAAAGAAAAAAATCGTAAGTCTGACGGTGGTTCTCAGTATTATTCTGGTTACTACGATGGGTGCAAGTGGTGGAGGCAAAAAGCACTATGCCAATCAAGCACAGTGGGCACAAGAGAAACTGGATGAATATTACTGGAACGATGAAGCACAAATGATGAATAACGCTTATCCTTCGACACCGGAAGGTGAAGAGCCTTTGAATTATTGGTGGAAGGCTCATGCTGTTGATGCACTGGTAGACGGATACGAACGAACAGGAGACGAAGCGTATACGGAACGGGCGGAAAAGCTGGTGCGCAGTATTATTGAACGCAATGGTTCGCTTCATAATGAATTTTATGATGATATGGAATGGCTGGCTCTTGCTGCTCTCCGTCTTTACGATGCCACAGGCAGTGAAAAAATGAAAGATTACGTGCTGGAACTCTGGGCAGATATCAAGACAGCCTGGTGGGAAGATGACCTGGGAGGCATGGCTTGGAAGAAGGACCAGCGATACAACCGTAATGCGTGTTCAAGTGGTCCGGCTTCGATTCTGGCAGCAAGGCTGTATGAGCGTTTTGGTGATCCTCAGGATCTGGAATGGGCTCAAAAAATATACGAATGGGAAAAACGCTATCTCGTTAATCCGCAAACAGGACTCGTCGCAGACGGCTTGGTGCTGCGTGAAGACGGTACACTTGATGTGAATGAAGCGTGGATCTTCACCTATAACCAGGGCACATTCATAGGTGCCGGCGTGGAGCTCTACCGGATTACGGGAGATCAGGTGTATTTGCAGGATGCAGAGAAGACAGCTGCAGGCTCCCTGAAGTCCTTGACGAATGAGAAAACCGGAATTTTCTTAGAGGATGGGGATGGAGATGGTGCCTTGTTCAAAGGCATATTGATCCGTTACATGGTAGAACTGTATGATGCCGGGCATAACAAGACTCTGAAGCAAGCAATCTTCCGGAATGCAGATGCGTTATGGAAAGGCAGCCGGAAAAATGGATTATTCGGTCAGGCCTGGGGTCAACCGGCCCAGAATCCGCTCCATCTTACGGCCCAGCTAAGCGGTGTCTTTCTGCTTGAGGCAGCTGCGAAGCTGGAGACAGGTAAACGTTCCAAGTCAGGAAAACAACAGAAACAGCAGCAGTTAAAATAAGCGTTTGTTTTGAAACCTTTTGAGCATGAGCAATTCGGGTTGTCACACCATGGAAAAGAAGCATCGTATCCCTATTAAGGGTTACGATGCTTTTAAGCGTTGGGGTACTATACCGTATGAAGTATGAAGACTATTATGAAGGCTATTTGATAGCAGGTAAATGCTTACTTTCTCGAATGAGGGAGAAATAGTCATCCGCTCGAACCACTTCAAATTCTTCTCCCAGCTCTTCAGTGAGTGCAAGTGCATCGGATGGAGTCATGCTCCAGGCAAGCAACCCAAGAGAAATGAACAACGGCGACTTTCCATCCCAGTTCGCTTTTGCTTCATTAAGGACCTGTAACCCATCCTGGGCTGTACTTATCCCGCGAATCGTAGATACCGGCAGACTCTTGCCAACGATCTCGACGCCATAGTTATCTTCATAACTAATGAATAGACCTGGTGAGTGATAGTCTTTCTCGTAAGCGTTTGCTTTAAATGGGGTGAGTGGTATATTTTCGCTGTCTTCCCGGTTTAAAACATACGAGATCGTCATGCCAGTCTTTTTGAGATATTTTTCGGTTTGTTGCAAAAATTGCCGGAAGCTCGAATCTGGCCATGCACCCGGATAGAAATATCCGGCACCGGATGGTCCGGCAATCAGCAGATCATTGGTAGTCGCCGTATTCACATAATGATTCAATATCGCTGGTGCGCCCTCATAGAGAAGCGGGCTTGATGTCCAGTTGAGTGGAACCTTGCCTCTCGCCGGATCGTCCCACATCACGCGCATGCGATGCTGGTTGTACTGAAAATTATCGCCTTCAGTAAAGGTATACGTTACATAAATTTTGTTCTCCAGCTGGGGACGTGGAGATTTTTTGACAGGCTTGAAATTCGGCTCGGTTCCCGAGAATACGGTCAGATTACTGAACCAGTCGGCAGCGAGTACGTAAACGCCATAACGGGAGGCAATCTCAACAGAGCTGAATTCACCTTCCACATCATTGCTGAACCAGCCAAGGTAGGGGGTTCCCGATTTTACATCAGACATGATTTTCTCAAAAAGAGCTTTTTGTTCAGGTACATTAGAGTCAAGCCAAAACACCATCGCTTTATTGGCGACCGCATAGTCCCGTAAATAACCATAGGGTTCACGCTGTTCTGCAGAGAGAGGACGGATATTCCCAGCGGATACCTTATACTGGTTCCACATGTCCACTTCAGCCGTCAGTTCATTCGTTCCTGCAGGAGGACTGAATTCATACACAAAATAATTGCCATTATCGGCGAACCGATGACCGCCTTGACCCTCAGCCACCTTGGAATTTTGTCTGTCATACAGAAATGCTTCTTCTTCAGGGGTGCCTGCAACGAAGTTTGCAATGACTTTGCCATCTGCCTTCACTGTAACTTCATGTACCGCCGGTCCCCAGCCATCCTGGGTTACGGCGTCATCAAACCGAAGGTATACCTCGGACTTGCCAAGTAGGGAAGAAAGGTCAAGGGAGTATGTGTCTCGGTTGCTGGCATCACGTATTGGCTGCTTTTCCTCAGCAATGGTCACAAAGGACTCCGGAAGGCCAGAGGGGATCCGAATCGCTGTATCCGGACCAAGTCCGACTAACATCTGCTGGGTCGTTTTCTTCCACAGATTCTCATATTGCCAGGTATAAGCATCAAGCCGGCTGCTGAATTTGCCCTGCAGATCATCAAGGATCTTCAGTTTATACGGAGCTTTGGACAATTGGGCGGCAAGCTCTGGACTGGCAACAACCGCATCTTTCAGACCAGCAAGAGTGGTGGCCACATTAATTGAATCAGGCAAATTCGGGTCATACACAATCATGCCTTTGACATCGTTACGGTATGCCGAGAACACTTTCCAGTAATCCTGATGAAGCGTATAGGGTACATTGAGATCATTGAGCCAGGTCATTTTTCCTTCTTCCTGGGACTCGATCAGATAAATCCGCGGTTGTTTCCTGTTAACGATCCCCTGCAACGTTGCAAAGAGCAATTTGACATCACCTGGCGCATCATAGATATCAGCTGCATCCAGATGCTTCGGCTTCTTGAAACTGGGTAGTTCCCGGTTGACTTTGGAATCCACAGGTTTAGTGGTTTGTACAACGGTTTCCGAAGCAGACGCCGCTCCAGCAGTTAAGGAAAAAGCACATAGGAAGGCTAAACAGAACATCTTGAATCTACGAGCCATGGCGATCTCACTCCTTGTTTGTAGTCAAAAATTAGAGCGTGTGTATCCCTCAGTTATCTCATCCTCCTTTTGCGGCCAAAAGCCAGACACACATCTCATTTCAAGATATATTAAATATATTCATATATGTTATTGCAAGGGTTTCGACAAAACTTCCCATTTATTTAAGGAAAAGCGACATTCCGATCCCGATATTTACCTGGAAAAGTTATAGTATACTGCGGTTAAGTTCAGCTTGTTTATTGCGCTTGCTTGTGAAAGGATATATTATATATCTCAAATATTATGAATGAATTGGTGATGTGATCCGAATGAGTACAAACGAACGAATTCCGTTGTATCAGCAAATCCAGGACTATGTCAGACATATTATAACTACAGAAAAGATGAAACCCGGCGATCGCATACCGACAGAAAAGGAACTGATGGATCAGTTTCAGGTCAGCAAAATCACCGTGGCCAATGCCTTGACCGGATTAGCGAATGAAAAGTTGATCGACAGGGTGCCCGGCAAGGGGAGTTTTGTGGCTGAAGAAAACGATATCGTACCTGCGCCGCGAGCAACGGCGATCGCATTGAAGGGAAGAGAAGGTATACTGGCAACCGGGATGGTCGGTGTGGTTATGCCTTCAATCCATGATTACTTTGCCATAAGACTTGTTGAGGGAATTGAACAGGCCCTTAGCGAAAAAGGTTATCGCAGCATGGTCATGTTTACACAAGGCAGGCTGGATAAAGAGAAGGATGCCATCAAGGAACTGAAGGCACTCGGCGCTGAAGGCCTGTTAATTTTTCCTGTCGATGAGGAAAACTATAACGAGGAGATCCTCGGCATGAAGCTTTCCGGTTTTCCTTTTGTACTGATCGACCGCTATTTGCCTGGTGTCGAGACACACTATATTGCGGCGGATGGACGACGCGGTACAAAACTTGCCGTAGAGCATCTGTGGGAGCTTGGCCACCGCGATATCGCCATCTGTTCGGATTCGCCACTGCAAACCGTCACGGTTCAGGAGCGGATCGAAGGTTATATTGAGGCATTGAAAGACAAAGGATCGTTAATTAATCCAGCGCATATGATTACAGATTTCCAACCCTTAAGTGTGCTTAAAGATGCGGAAACCCACCCCTTATACAGGTATATTGTAAACCGAATGGTCACGGCATACATTTCGCTCAACGGAAGGCTAGGTGTGCAAATTTATCAAATGGCGAAGCAAGCAGGGCTTCGGGTGCCTGAAGATGTATCCATAGTAAGCTTTGATGATCCCACATCCATTGTGGAGGAATTCAGCATTTTTACCCATGTGAATCAGTTTGAACGAGATATGGGATACCAGGCTGCGGTTAAATTACTCAAAGTGTTGCATGGTCATGAAGAATCGAAAAGTTATAGTAAAATACTGATTGAACCTGAACTTATGATACGTCAGACCACTGGCAAGGCTCCTCAAACCTGATATGGATGAACATAAAAACCTTCTCCGTCAACGACGGAAAGGTTTTTTTATTTTATTAAAAAACATATTGAATATATTCAATCCATATATTATAGTCTAGAAAATGATGGATAATCATACAACACAGTCCAAACCACATTTAAAACAAGGGGGTTAGAATGTGTCACGAGACCGCAAGGAAGAGCGCACCGGATTTCAGGAGTCTGCTCCGTATCATCCCGACTATGATTTGCAGACTGACTTTGTAA
This sequence comes from Paenibacillus sp. FW104-T2, assembly GCF_058789975.1. NCBI lineage: Bacteria > Bacillati > Bacillota > Bacilli > Caryophanales > Paenibacillaceae > Paenibacillus > Paenibacillus sp. FW104-T2. The sequence goes on from NZ_JBYTCE010000021.1 coordinate 41,667, forward strand.
TGGTTTATGGCATCGACGAATCCATGCCGGAACGCATCAAGCAATGGAAAGACAAAGGATATATTGTGCATCTCATGACTGGGGTTGCCTGGGGAGAATACAACGATTACCTGGATGGTGAGGTAGATGGCATACCCCACTGGGATGAGGCTCAGATGGATCGTCACCAGCAGATGATTCTTCATGGAAATAAACCGGTTATTCCGTACATGGTACCAACCATTTCGTTTGGACGTTATCTAGCCGAGCGCATTCGAATCGCTGTAGATGCGGGCGTTGAGGCTATCCATCTGGAAGAGCCTGAATTCTGGGTGAATGGTGGATATTCCGAAGCTTTTAAAAGGGAATGGCAGCTATATTACAAGGAGTCCTGGATTCCGCCGCATGCTTCGCCGGATGCCCAATATCGTGCTTCCAAATTAAAGGCCTATTTATATACCCGGGCCCTTGATCGGTTGTGTGCCGAGATGAAGGATTATGCATTGCAGCGATATGGCCGTGTCCTCCGCTTCTATGTCCCAACGCACAGCCTGATCAATTACACGCAGTGGCGAATCGTCAGTCCGCAATCACAACTTGTTGAGCTGGCTTCCATCGATGGATACATTGCACAGATCTGGACAGGGACATCGCGTACAGCCAATGTGTATGAAGGGGTTCGAGCGGAACGCACTTTTGAAACCGCTTACCTTGAATACGGCGTGATGCAGGAACTGGTACGCGGAACCGACAGGCGCATGTGGTTTCTGCATGATCCGATCGAGGATAACCCGAATTACACCTGGGCGGATTACAAACAGAACTATCTAAAGACCGTTGTCGCCTCGCTTCTGCATCCCGGGGTTGCCCATTACGAAGTCGCACCATGGCCACGAAGGATCTTTCAAGGGACTTACCCAACGGAAGAAGGTTCCGGCAAGGAGAGAATCCCCGCAGACTATGCAACAACGCTGCTTCAGGTCATGCATACGCTGGGTAACCTGGACCAGAATGTGACCGAAATCGATAAGAATCCGCTGCAGGTTGGTGTTCTTATTGCCGATTCTGCTATGTTTCAGCGAATGAAGCCGGATCCAGAGGCGCCTAATCCAGGAAAGTATGATGGAACAGATCCTGAAGGGTTTCAGGAAGAGGGGGATACCGAACTGCTCGATTTCTCTCCTTTTTATGGTCTCGCGCTTCCACTGCTAAAACACGGATTGCCTGTCCGTCCCCTTTTACTGGATAATGTGCGGCGGTATCCGGGTTATCTGGCGCCCTACCGTGTACTTGTCCTGAGCTATGAGTTTATCAAGCCACAGTATCCGGATGTTCATTATGTGCTGGCACAGTGGGTGCAGGATGGCGGGGCACTGATTTATGTTGGCGATGATAGTGACCCCTATCATGATATTCGCGCGTGGTGGAATCTTGATCAGGAAGAGGGAAGGTCTGGGACCAAATATCATTCCCCGCGTGAGCATTTGTTCGAGCAACTTGGTCTGAAGGAGAAAGCGGGCGGCGCCCACCGGATAGGCAAGGGAGGGATTGTCTGGCTGAACGAACATCCAGCAGAATTTACACGATCCAGTGCAGCTGCTGATCGCCTTCGTCAATCGGTTCACGATATCATTGCCGCGCTCAACCCACCAGCTATCCGGTGGGAACCGAGACCGTATTTCAAAATGAGGCGCGGCCCTTACATCATCGTATCTACTTTGAATGAGTCGGTAAGCGAAGAACCTCTGGTCATATCGGGCCCGGTGGTGGATTTATTCGATTCGAAGCTCTCTGTACTAAGCCAGGTGGTTCTGAAACCTGGAGAGCAGGCGCTGCTCTATGATGTTGAGTCAGGACGTCCAGCAACTGGAGAAGTTTCTCTCATCGCGGCTTCCTCCAGAATCGAATCTTTGTCCGAATCGGGTACAGGTTTTCAATTTTTGGCGAAAGGACCTGCCCGTCTGCAAGCAACCGCTCGGCTGTACAGCAAGGTTGAGCCTGTATCGGCCCATTACATTGTTGAAGGTCAAGCGGTATCCGCAGCTTGGGAATGGGATCCGGATTCACAGACCGTGCTTGTTCAATACGAGCATGGAAATGAAAACAATACAGAGGTACATGTGAGATGGTCTTCCTGATTTCATAGCCCAATCACCTTAACAGAGAGGAGCAACGATCATGCCATACGAACCGATTAGGCCAGAACGGTTAAAACAGATGATAAATAAACTTCGAGAAGCCATATATGAGCCGATTACCGAGCTGGAAGTAAAAGCTTGGGTTACGCCAGAGCCCGTATCCTATGAATCCCGGATGTCGGGAACGGAAGTTACGCTCCATCCAGGAGAACGCTGGGGAGAGCTATGGGACTGTGCCTGGTTCCGTTTCACGGGCAAAACGCCAGCCCATAAAGTCAACAGTCATGAGAGCATCGTTCTCTTGTTGGACGTCAGCGGCGAACTATGTCTGGTCGACCACGAAGGAACGCCTGTTCAGGGGTTGACGACCATTAACTCCGAATTTGACTTCTCCTTGGGCTTGCCTGGCAAGCGAGTCGTTCAGCTCCGTGAAGCATGTATCAGAGGAGATGAGATCGAAGTATGGGCAGAAGCAGGCAATAACGATTTGTTTGGCAAGTATCAGGGCGGCTCTCTGAGAGAGGCTGTTATCGCAGTCTGCCGAGAAGACATTCGTAGTTTGTACTATGACACCGAAGTTCTACTGGAGACGGCAGAACATCTCCCAGCGGGTACAGCTCGCAAGGAAAGAATCTACCAGACACTCTATGACGTGTCCTTGCAGCTGACCGAATTCTCCGAAGAGCGTATCCGACTGGCGAAGAGACAAACGCATGAGCAGCTCAGTTTTCAAGGGGGAGATTCGGTCTTAACCCTGAGTGCTGTAGGTCATGCACATATCGATTTGGCCTGGTTATGGCCGATCCGTGAGACGATCCGTAAAGGGGCTAGAACGTTCTCGACCGTGCTTCGCATGATGGAACGTTATCCGGACTATGTGTTTGGAGCGAGTCAGCCCCAGCTGTACGATTGGATGAAGCAGCATTATCCCAAGTTATATGATCAGATCAAGGGACGAGTACGTGAAGGAAGATGGGAGCCGCAGGGAGCCATGTGGGTGGAGTCGGATACGAATGTGCCGGGCGGAGAATCCCTTGTACGGCAGATTCTGTATGGCAAACGTTATTTTCAACAAGAGTTCGGGATGGAGATGAAATCACTTTGGATGCCTGACGTATTTGGTTATTCGGCAAGCTTGCCCCAACTATTGAAGAAATCCGGAGTCGATTATATGATGACCCAGAAACTCTCCTGGAGTGAGTACAATAGACATCCCCATCATTCATTTATATGGGAAGGAATTGATGGCTCAGCGGTATTAACGCATATGCCTCCCGAGGATACGTACAACAGCCCGGCAGCACCCCGTTCTATTGCCAAGGCTGAGCAGGGATATCTGGATAAAAATGTATCCGGACACGCGCTGATGCTCTTCGGGATAGGCGATGGGGGAGGAGGACCGGGTGAAGAACATCTGGAACGGCTTGAACGGACCAAGAACCTGCTCGGCTTGTCTCCCGTTATACAGGAGCCTTCATGGTCATTTTTTGAAAAGCTCAATGAAGAACGAGAGAAATTCCAGACGTGGCGCGGGGAGCTGTATCTGGAAAAGCATCAGGGTACCTTGACTAGTCAAGCGCGTAGCAAGCGGTATAACCGGAAAATGGAGAAAGCGCTGCGTGAATTGGAATTTGCATCCGTTCTGGCTGCAGCCCAGTTAGGTCACTCTTATCCCTCTGATCTACTTGAAACCACTTGGAAGGAAGTCTTGTTGTACCAATTTCATGATATCCTTCCGGGATCATCGATCAAGCGGGTATACGATGAATCGCTAATCAGGTATGAAGAGCTGTTCATCCAAACAGAGAACATGATTGCAGATACCTACAGCCGTTTGGCAGATCAGATGGCTCCAAGCGAGAAGTCTTCCTCCGCATCTGCAGTGGTGTTTAATTCATTGCCTTGGGACCGCCAGGAATGGCTTTACATGCAAGGCCGGTGGATGAAGGTTCAGGTTCCCTCCATGGGATACACAGTTGTTCCTAAATATTCGAACCAGAACAGCATGGATGAGTCCGGAGCTTGCATTGAACAGGAATCAGGGATACTGGATTCAGAGTTACATGTAAATGTGGAAGAACGTTTCATAGAAAACGACTCATTCCTCGTGAAATTTGATCCGAACGGTGCCATTCTCTCTATCTTGGATAAAGCAGAAGCACGAGAAGTCATTCCACAGGGACATCAGGGAAATAAACTGCGTGTGTATCATGATGAAGGAGATGCATGGGATTTCAGCCATGATTATTCAGTGAAGGCCGGTGTGCCGCCAACATTGCATGAAATTCGTGAACTTCGCGAAGGGCCTAGGATTGGACTGATCTTCCAATACAGCTATGGCGAATCCGAGTTGACTCAGAGCGTTATTCTTACTCAGGGCAACCGGAGAATCGATTTTGTAACCAAGGTGGATTGGCGAGAAAACGCCAAGATGCTGCGTACGTCTTTCCCAGTGAACGTCCGCACAGATCAGGTGCATTGTGAGATTCAGTTTGGCAGTCTGTCCAGACCGACCCATCGCAATACCATGTGGGATTTTGCGAAGGATGAGATCTGCGCACATCAGTGGATGGATATATCCGAGCCTGATTACGGTGTGGCGTTACTCAATGATTGCAAGTATGGTCACAGAGCCTTTGATAACGTGCTTGACCTGAACCTGCTGCGCAGCAGCTCGTACCCTGATCCGGAAGCAGATCGTGCTAAACACGAATTCACTTACTCGTTATATCCGCATCAAGGGAATCACGTTCAAGCCGAGATCTATCGAAGAGGCAATGAATTGAACATCCCTTTGCGTGTAGTGGCGTTACCCTCGGTAGGCGTTAAACAGGATGGAAATCTGCCTTTCTCAAAATCATTTCTGCAACCTGACCATACACATGTCATGGTTGAGTCCATCAAAAAGGCTGAAGATGGTGACGAGATCATCGTTCGGCTGTATGAAACGTCTGGAACACATGCTCATACGGTCATTCACCTTGGATTCGATACCGCTGAGGCCTGGGAAGCTGATCTGATGGAAAACATCATATCGCCACTTCCGATGACAGATCCATCCCAAATATCGCTATCATTTAAGCCATTTGAAATCATGACTCTGCGTTTGAAGTTGTTGCAGGTACAGAAGAGGTAGCAGATGTTCGTCATTTGGAGAAAGGAGAGGTGGGAATGTGATCAAGCCAAGAGCAACCAACAATCGATTGATGAAGCGAATCTGGCAGCATAAACTTTTTTATTTGTTCATGCTGCCAGGTATTGTCTGGTTTTTTCTTTTCTCTTATGTCCCGTTGTACGGAATCCAGGTTGCCTTCAGGGACTACAACTTTATGGGTGGATTTACCGGAAGCCCATGGGCGGGTTTCAAGTATTTCGAACAGTTCTTCAATTACTATCAATCCGGTGACATCATCCGCAATACGATCATCATCAGTCTTATGAAGCTGCTGATCGGTTTTCCGATGCCCATTATTCTTGCACTCCTGTTAAATGAAGTCCGCATGATCCGGTTTAAGAAGACTGTTCAAACGTTATCCTACTTGCCTTATTTCGTATCCTGGATCGTAGTGGTCACGCTGATGCAGAGGCTGTTGACACCCTATGGTGGACCAGTCAATGACTTCATGGGAACGATGGGGGCAGAATCAATCCAGTTTCTGAACAATCCAACCTGGTTCTATCAACTAATTGTTGGATCGGACATCTGGAAAAACATCGGCTGGAACTCCATTATCTTCATGGCCGCCATCGCAGGGATCGATCAGCAGCTCTATGAGGCTGCCAAGATTGATGGTGCAGGACGTTTCAGGCAGATGTGGCACGTGACACTTCCCGGCATTCGCAGTGTGGCGATCCTCTTATTCATTCTTGCCGTAGGCAGCTTGATGAGTGCAGGATACGAGCAGCTGCTTCTTCTGAATGGACCTGCTACCGCGAGCATTGGCAGCGTACTGGATGTTCATGCCATCAACTCCGGGATTCGCGAAGGGCGCCTCAGTTATGCCGCAGCTGTTGGGTTATTCCAAAGCATTATAGGACTTATTTTGGTACTGACCGTCAATCGCATTGCCCGCAAAGTCAGTGATGTATCCCTGTTCTAAGGAGGTGACGATATGGAACGAAAATGGTCTGTATTCTCAGTGTTCAACTATACTTTTCTTGCGTTGGTCGGTTTCTCCATGATCTACCCCTTTATTTATATTTTGGCCTACTCATTAAATGAAGGTAAGGACTCGATGCAGGGGGCAATTTATTTTTTACCCCGAAAATTCACTTTGGAGAACTATGCCGAGGTATTTGATAATGCACGCATCTGGAAGGCATACCAAATTACCCTCATGCGTACCGTGCTGGGTACGTTCCTGCACGTGATATTGTGTACCCTTATGGCTTATGCACTTTCCAAAAAAACATTGCCTGGCCGTTCCTTTTTTACCTTTTACATTTTTTTGCCCACGATTTTCAGTGCGGGTTTCATTCCGTTCTTTATCACACTTCAAAAACTGCATCTGATCAATACCTTTTGGGTGTACGTTTTGCCTCTGTTATTTAATTTCATGCACATCATCATTATTCGTACGTTTCTGCAAGGCATACCGGAGGAATTGGAGGAGTCTGCCCGTATTGACGGCTATGGCGATTTCCAGATCTTTGTGAGAATCATCCTGCCTCTTTCAGGACCTGTGCTCGCAACCATTTCGCTATTTATCGGAGTAGCTCATTGGAATGACTGGTTCTCTGGTGCCTATTACGTATCCAACAAAAATCTGATCCCGGTGCAGACCTTGCTGCAAGAAATGCTGACGGAAGCAGAAGCATTATCCAATTCCATGCAGCGGGCAGCGCAGCAAGGAGGCCAGACGATAGGTGGAGTCGGCGGGGCAGGAGCAACACCGGAATCCATGCGCATGGCCCTGCTTGTTATTACGGTTTTTCCAATCTTGTGCATTTATCCGTTTCTTCAACGCTATTTTGTCAAAGGGGTCATGATCGGCTCGGTTAAAGGTTAATCATATCAGTTCTATCTATCAGGCTTAACCTTGATTCATTGATATCCATATCCAGGAGGCGATTGGTGTGAATAGGATTTGGTCGAAAGGCATTTCCGTATTACTCGTATCCATTATGACTGGAAGTTTGCTGAGTGGTTGTATGAATTCATCAGGGAACGGGGAAGGCGATGGAGAGGGTGGCGGAAACACGCTAAAAATATTGCATAATTGGAATGGTTCGGGCGGATCGGATAATGGAATCACCCCTATAGAGGAAGTCATTAAGGAAAAGACCGGAGTGACTCTGGAATGGGAATATACCAAAGGCAGTGAGACCGAGAAGGTGAATCAGATCTTTGCCACACAGGATTTGCCAGATATATATACTGGACCTGCTTGGGGAGGGGAGCTTGATGGGATCATCAAAGCCGCCAAAGAAGGTCAGTTAGTCGACATATCCGATAAGTTGGATAACTATCCCAACCTGGCCAAGTCGATTGCGGAAGAAAATGTGCCGCCAGCATTATATGAAAAAGCGATCAATGCATATGACGGCAAAAAGTATCTGCTTTTGCAGAATCAGCCCGCTACAAACGAAGACGGTATTGATTGGCTCTACGGGTTCTATGTACGCAAGGACATTGCTGAAAAGGTAGGTGTGGACCCGCAGTCGGTGGTAACGAAAGAGGATTTTTATGCATTTCTCAAAAAAATAAAAGACGCCAACCTGCAGGAAAACGGACAGCCCGTATTTCCACTGGGCGGATTCAGTAACGGTTGGGCAGTAGGTATTGGCAATACGATGTTCTATTCTGGAGCAAGTTACGTAGACAAAGGCGATGGTTCCCTAGAGCACAGTTTCTTCACTCCAGGTTATGAAGAATACATGCTGTTCTATCGTAAACTGTTGGCGGAAGGCCTGCTCGATCCGGATGTATTTACCCAAACCGACCCCATCGCCAAAGAAAAGATTAATCAAGGCCGGATTGCCATCCTCGCCGCACATTATCCGGCCATCTTGGATGCTTCGAAGGAATATGTCACCTCTCATCCCGGAAGCGATTACATTCCGGTTGGACCGTTAGAGCGTGCTGATGTTGATCCGAGTCGCCCCGTGGACCTTGGCATTCAGGGCAACAACGTAACGGTTATCACCAAAAGCTGCCAAGGTGCATGTGTGGATGCAGCACTTAAGTTTCTGGACTACATGGCTTCTGACGAAGGCTTTATGCTGGCCAGATATGGGGTGCAAGGCGTTCACTGGGATATGAAGGATGGCAAACCTGTAGCCAATCAGGAATGGTTTGAACAATTTGCAGCTGATCAATCTGGTAAAGTTCGCAAGAGTGTAGGTATTGGCATTGGTTTGGAATCGCTAACCGGACTTGATCGCATCAACTCATATGCCGGAGGAGATATCTGGGCAGATCAGGACAGACTGGATGCCATGGATCATGCTCGTAAAATACTTCGTCCAAACGGTACTCAGGTTATTACCGCCTATAATCCGGGGGATGTCATCACCAAAGCCCCAGAATGGGAAATGTTGAAGCCTTCCATGGACCGGATGGGAGATGCCTGGAAGGAAGCTGTTTTTGCAAAATCGGATGAAGATGCCTTGAGCATCATTAACGAATTGAGGGATCAGCTGAAGAATACCGGATACGATCAAGCGATGCAGTTTACCAATGAAAATCTGAAAGGAAAAGACGTCGTGACCGTCCAGATGCCGAACTGATCTTTCTAACTCGTAAACTAACATGAGAGAGTCCATGGGCTTTGTAATGCCTTGTCAGGAAGGCAAACGAAGCCCTTATGGATGAGTAGAGCAACGACCTGTAGAAGTTTAACGTGCGTATACATTTTAATATTCAGAAAAGACAACCAATCATATGAAGGAGTGTAGCGTCATGACAACAAGTTTCAGGCCGCCAGCGGTGCCGCTTGTAACGGTCGACCCGTATTTTAGCGTATGGTCCACAGCCGATCATCTCTATGAAGAACACACTCGGCACTGGACCAACAAAACTCAAGGCATGGTAGGCATGGCAGTGATCGATGGGAAAATCCGAAGATTTATGGGGAAAATAGATCTACTCGATCGTTCTGCAGATGTGGAGGAAAACGCTACACTTGTACAGACGAATCTGACTGTCGAACCTGTGACGACTCGTTACACGTTTGAAGGGGAAGGCATTGAGCTTCAGGTTGAATTTACCACGCCGTTACTACTGGATGATCTTGAGGTCTTATCCAGACCCGTGACGTATGTTACATTCATTGCTCGTGCGATTGATGGTCTAGAACACCAATTGAAGATTTATTTTGATGTAACAGGAGAATGGTGTGTGAACACACCAGAGCAGCAAGTGACCTGGTCTTCTTCTGTAATCAATCAACAATTGCATGCATTGACTATGGGAACGGTTGAACAGCCCATATTGAAGCTTGCTGGTGATGATACAAGAATAGACTGGGGATATATGTATCTGGCCGTTCCCCTGTCCCCCCAAAGCCAATCGGTTGTTCAATCGGTATCAGGTCGTGAGCATTATGCTCGAACAGGAGAGTTGAAAGTAAACGAGGATGGCCATGAGCCAAGGGCAGTATCTGATGATATGCCTGTCATGGCAACCGAGATGGATATGGGTCACATCCATGAAGAAACGATTACCGGTTATCTGATGTTAGCATATGATGACATTCACTCGATTGAATATTTTCATCAACCATTGAACGCCTATTGGAGAAAAGATGGAATGACCTTTCATGACATGCTGATTATGGCAGCGCAACAGTATGAAGAGATTAGGAAGAGATGCGACAGCTTTAATCATGAACTCCTGCAGGAAAGTAAGGAGGCGGGCGGCGCTTCTTATCGAGACATTCTGGCGCTCACTTATCGTCAAGCCATTGCTGCGCATAAGCTGGTTGTTGATGAAGCGGGCGAAGTCTTATTTTTCTCCAAGGAAAACTTCAGTAATGGCTGCATTGCCACGGTGGATGTAAGCTACCCGTCGATTCCGCTGTTTCTGAAATATAATCCTGAAATGGTTAAAGGCATGATGCGTCCCATCTATAAATATGCCAAAAGCAGTGAGTGGACGTTTGATTTTGCGCCCCATGACGTCGGGACTTACCCCAAAGCGAACGGGCAAGTATATGGGGAGAACAAGCTGGAGTACCAGATGCCGATCGAAGAATGTGGCAACATGCTTTTGATGGCGGCGGCGGTAAGCAAATATGAGGAGCATGCTGAATTTGCCCGAGAGCATTGGGATCTTCTGACGAAATGGGCGTCTTATCTGCTGCAGCATGGTTTGGACCCGGACAATCAGCTGTGCACCGATGACTTCGCAGGCCATCTAGCACATAACGCCAATCTTTCCATCAAAGCGATATTGGGCATTGCTGCCTACGCATATATGTGTGATCAGCTCGAGATGCAAAAAGAAGGAGCCGTATACCGCGAAGCGGCTGCAAAGATGGCAAAAGAGTGGGTGTCCATGGCGGATGCCGATGAACACTATAAGCTGACGTTTGACAGCTCCAATGAATCATGGAGTATGAAGTACAATTTGGTGTGGGATCGTCTGTTAGGCTTCAATCTGTTCCCAAAAGAAATTGCTGTGAAAGAACTCAATTATTATGCACGTCAACAAAATCGATATGGAACGCCTCTGGATAGCCGGGATACGTATACCAAATCCGATTGGCTTGTATGGTGTGCCTCCATGAGCGAAACACAAGAGCAGTTTGAACAAATGATTTTGCCACTATGGCAATTTATGAATGAGACAACAAGTCGTGTACCAGTAACCGACTGGTACGATACCCTAACCGGTAAACAGCTGAACTTTCAGAATCGATCCGTTGTTGGGGGATTTTTTATTCATCTGTTAAAATAATTCCTTTTTCACAGACATGCGCTCTCTCGAGGTAAAGTTAAAAAGGATTGACGTATCCTCATCTGGGAACTAATGTAATAATGTAATGAACCGGAATTCCCGAGGAGGCATTATGAAATTACGTTCCCTTTCTTTTTTGTGGAAGCTATTGTTATTCTCTATTGTCATAGGAACTCTCCCGGTAATTGTTCTGGGTACCTTTTCATACTATAATTCCTCTTTGTCCGTTCAGGAAAAGGTGAATGAAGGAAATAAATTGCTGCTGCAGCAAACGCAGATGGGTGTAGAGCAAATGCTGAGAACCGTTGATAACTCGGCGACGCAATTCTTGCAGTCCCCGATCGTTAGACAGGCATTCAGCAAGCCGATTACGAATGAGGATTTTGAAATGGTTCATGAGCTGTATAAGGGTATTGCTACAATTCAAACGTACGAGCTGGGGATTAAGGAGATCTATTTGTACAGTTTGAACAATAAATGGCTGGTCACAAGCACCGGTGTGAATGAATACAGCTCCCCTGAATTCAAGTCACAACTCGAGATGTTTTCTCGTGAACAGGCTGGATCTTTCTGGAGCAGAGGGCAGGATAATCTGAATGATTCGTCGGAGTCTGTCTATTTCGTCAAAAAATATCCTTTTAACGCTGCGAATCCCAAAGGCCTGATCAGTGTAGCGTTGTCTCCCGACGTGATAAGGAGAACGTTATCCGTTCAAAACGGGAAAATAGCAAGCGCTTTCATATTGGATCGCGATTTAAAGCTTATTCATCGAAGTGATGAAGGTGCGTCACCAGGAAGCAATATGTCGGGGGAGTCCTATCTTCAACAGCTTCAAGAAACCGAATCCACCACCGGGCAGTACATATCCAAGCATGAGGGGGAGACGGTAACCGTTACCTATCGTAAATCTTCCTACAATGGCTGGGTTTATGTTTCGGTGGCCTCTAATGAACAAGTGAACGAACAAAATCAGATCATTGGCTGGATTACCTTGCTCGTTTGCTTTTTGATCTTGCTCATTACTCTAATTCTGGCGTGGTTTGGTTCGAAGAGAATGTACAGCCCGATTCGATCCATCTATTCGACCCTTGCAGCTGTAGCCACCCCGGAAGCAGGGAGGGAGAGAGCTTCGGGAGAACTGCAAGTGATCGGTGAACGGGTAAACGATCTGATTCGTAACCACTCTGTTGTCATGAACGAGCTCCAGGGCCAACAATCACAGCTGAAAGAGTTCTTCATGCATAAATTGCTAAAGGGTGAGATTGCTCATACCGATTTTGAAGAGAAATTGGGTCTGTATGGCGTTAAGCAAACATGGTCGTCCATGAGCCTGATTGCGATCCAGATGGATACCCTTATAGGTACCCGCTATGAGGAGAGGAATCGGGATTTATTATTGTTTGCAATCAGTAATATGGTCGGTGAACTGATACCAAGTGATAGCAGGTTGGTACCCGTAGTGGCCACTGATTACCAAGTTACCCTGATCGGCTCATCCAACGAGGGTGCAGAGCTTAAGGAAGAGTTGTTCATGTTGTGTGTGGACGTCCAGAAGGCGATTGCCCAATATCTCGGAATCCGGGTTAGTATTGGAATTAGCCGTCCATTTCACTTTTTTGACCAGGCAAGGAATGCGCTGCATGAAGCCATGACATCACTGAAGTTTAGTGTAGGACTTGGGCAAGAATCCATTCTGTTTATAGAGGATGTGCAGCCGCAGAAAAATGATCCGGGCAGGTTTCCACATCACCGAGAACAGGCGCTGTTCGATGCCATACGAGCAGGAGACCTGGCCCAATCCGAGATCGAATTGGAACATTTTATGGAGGAACTGTTTCCGGCCCAAACACCATTTCAGCACTATCATTTGTCACTTTTGAGGCTGCTGGTGAATTTCCTCAAATTCGGTCATGAGCTTTCTATTCCAATGGAAGGCATTGAGGGAGATGAGTCCTCTTTAATTGATACATTATTTAAGCTGCGGAACGTTACGGAGATGAAGTCCTGGTTTTGGACATTATTTGTTGTGCCATACGCCAAGGAGCTGGAGCATCGCCGAGAATCGCAGTTTAAGCATATATCGGAAGCCATCGTCGACATGATTCAACGGGAGTTCGACTCGGAATTAACCTTGGAAAGCTGCTCAGCACGAATCAATTATCACCCTCATTATGTGAGTCGGGTGTTTCGACAGGAGACGGGGGTAAACTTCGGGGAGTACCTGACAATGTACCGAATGGATATGGCCAAGAAGTGGCTGAAGGAGACGGATATGAAAATTGCTGAAATTGCAGAGCGTCTGCAATATAATAATTCGGCCAATTTTATTCGCTCCTTCCGGAAAATTGCAGGAACAACCCCCGGAAAGTACAGAGAAGAACAATAACTTGTTACCATACTTTTCTTAGACAAAATTAGCCCCTAGGTGATGAGATAAATCATCGTCCTGGGGGCTATTTGTGATTTTATGAGAATGTATCCGATATTACTTATTCACAGATTTGGCGTAATCTGCATTAATCTCTTCAATAATTTTGCTTCCGCCACCTTGCAGCCACTTATCCACCGCCTGATTCCAATCCTCTTCGCTAACGGTACCCATAATGTACTTGACTGTGGCATCCTGTATGATTTTATTGAGTTCATTACCGAGCTCAATGGCAGTATTAGAGATATAAGGAGAGGCAGGATTTTGAATGGCAAAAGTGGCGTTGTCTTTGAACAATTCTGTGCTGAGCTTCTCCAATTCGGTACCGAAGTTCTCCACCTGATCCTGCAATATCATAAACTGGTTGCTATCCGTCATTTCTGACCGCAACTTGGGATCCGGGTTTTGTTTGTATTCTCCATTTTCAACCGAGTACTGCTTGCCTTCAACGCCATATTTTAAAAGGTTTTGCATGTCCTTCTCCGATACCTTATCGAAATAAGCAAGAATTTGCTTCAATTCATCTTCCGTTTTGACACTTGTTTTCGGAATCATGTACATTCCCAAATAACCTGTGCCTGCTCGCGTGGCATTTCCGTTCGGGCCAGAGATGCGGTTAATCAGATTGATTTTGGCATCGGGGGCGACCTTCTTGACATTCTCTTCAATGTTCTTTCCATCCACCATGTTGTCAATCCACAATCCTGCCTTACCTTTGTACATCACCGATCGACCGTCCTGAACGAGCGCAAAATCCTGATTGATAAGCTTCTCATCATATAGTTTCTTGTAAAACTTCAAGGTATCCATATAAGCGCTGGTCATGTGAGCCGGGATTAACTGTCCGTCTTTCAGTTCCCATTCATTTGGGCCTCCCAGATAGACCAAGATGTCTTTGAATCCAGCGATATTATTTCCCTGCATGCCTACCGCAAGACCGACGGTATCCTGTCTGCCATTTTGATCCGGATCCTTTGTGGCAAACGCTTTCAATACGTCATAAAGTTCATCCACATTTTTCGGAGCCTCCAAATCCAGATTGTGCAGCCAATCCTGTCGAATCATCAGACCGAAACGGGCAATATCCCGTTCGCGATACAGGCCATATATTTTGTTGTCAATGGATGAGTTGCTTAACACGACATCAGACATCTTGCTCAGATTTGGATAACTGTCGAGATACTTTCCCAATTCCCAGAACATGCCTGACCGGGCAGCATTGATGATAAAAGAAGCTTTTGGCTCCAAAGCAACGAACGTTTTGGGCAGCTCGCCGGAGGCAACGGTAGCGCTTAATTTATCCGTGTAGGATGAGGAGGGGACCCAGGACACAGTTAGATCCGTGTTCGTTTTCTCCTCAAGCAGAGCCAAAATGGAGCTGTTCGCATTCATCTGTTCCGCACTGTACGTTGGCAGCATCATGCTCAAGGAGAGAGTACCTTGTGCACCGCCCGTACCTGTCTCCTGAGCCTCGTTGGAATTGTTGCTGGCACATGCTGTAATCATTAAGCTTAATGAAGCGATAAGAGCTCCAGTGCTAATCAACGACTTCCGATATGGTTTCTTCATATTCAAATCCCCCTAATCGTGATTTCATGATTTAAGTTACGATCAGCCTTTTACAGAACCAAGTAATACGCCTTTGGCGAAATGCTTTTGCAAAAATGGATACACGAGCAGGATCGGTAGAGTGGATACAACAATGACAGCCATCTTGATAGATTGCTCCGGTGGGGAAACATAGTCTGATTCCATGGCAGTGGAGTCCCCGATTCCACCAGAAGCCAAAATAACGAACTGACGTAATAGCACTTGAATTGGCCATTTGGTGTTATCGTTAATATAAAGCACAGCACTAAAGTAAGTATTCCAATGGCCTACCGCATAAAACAGGGAGAAAGTAGCGATTGCCGGCATGGAAAGAGGCAGAACGATGCGAAAAAATACGCTTACATCATTGCATCCATCGATCTTGGCTGACTCTTCCAAGCTCTCGGGAAGCTGCTGAAAGAAGTTCCGGATAATGATCAAGTTAAAAGCGCTAATGGCTCCAGGTATAAGCAAGGACCAGTACGTATTAATCATACCTAACTGTTTGACCACGAGAAACGTTGGAATCATGCCACCACTAAATAACATCGTAAAAACGATCAGCATGAGTATCGGTTTGCGGAAGTCCATGTCCCTTCGAGCCAATGGATAGGCCATTAAACAGGTCAAAAATATGTTGATCAGCGTGCCGAACACGGTAATGTAGATGGTAACAAGCAAGCTTTTGACAAGTGTGGGGGTTGAAAAGATGTACCTGTATGCATCCAGTGTAAACTCTGTTGGAAACAAAATGAACCCACGTAGTAATAATTCCTTCTGGGTGGCGAAGGAGCCAGCAATAACATATATGAAGGGTAGTACAGTGAGCAGAGCAAATACAGTCAACAGCAGTATATTCAGTACATCGAAAACTCGACTTCCCACGCTAGGTTTGATAGGCATTCCTTGATGAGCTCCTTCCTTAGTAAATTCCTTCTTCACCAAACCTCTTGGCCAGATGATTGGCTACAACTACGAGCACCAAACCAATCAAAGACTTGAACAAACCAACTGCGGTACTGAAGCTGTATTGCCCTTGGCTAATCCCTACGGAGTATACGTAAGTATCAAATACTTCCCCGACTTCACGGTTCATGGCGTTGAGCATCAGGAAGATCTGTTCGAAACCAGTATCTAGGAAGTTCCCCAGACGAAGAATCAACAGAATGATGATGGTGCTGCGAATGGCAGGCAGCGTAATATGCCAGAGCTGGCGAAGTCTGTTCGCTCCATCCATCCGCGCTGCTTCATACAACTGTGGATCGACCCCTGACAGCGCGGCAAGGAAAATGATTGTTCCCCAGCCCGTTTCCTTCCAGATCACCTCAGCAGTAACGATGGTTCGAAACCACTCATTGCTCGCCAGGAAATTAATCTTATCCCAGCCAAAGTACACCAGAAGATCGTTGACGATACCACCTTCTGTTGTTAAGAAAATATAAGCAATCCCCACGACAACTACCCATGACATAAAATGGGGAATATACACCAATGTCTGAATAGTTCGCTTAAACAAGTGGTGGCGAAGTTCATTTAACATAAGTGCAATAACAATGGGTAAGGGGAAGAAAAACAGAATGTTGAGCATGGCAAGCATGAGCGTATTCCGGAAAAGAACGATAAAGCTAGGATCGTTAAATAAACGTTCAAAATGTTTGAGCCCTACAAAAGGACTATCCCAGAAGCCTAGGAATGGCTGGTAATCCTTGAAGGCGATGAGTATTCCATACATGGGCCAGTACTTAAATATAAGAAAGTACAGCAGGCCTGGAAGAAGCATGAAGTACAACCATCGGTTTCTTACCATTCTGCCTAACAGCGTTGGTGCTCTGGAGGCGGGGAACATGAGTGTGGTAGCTTTTGTATTTCTTTGCATGTGACTTCATTCCTTTCCTCATGAGTCTCATATGGGGATGCAACCTTAGCTGTATCATAGTGGCGGGATGAAATTACCGTCGATAGTCCTTGATTGTGGAGATGGTCCTTAGAGTACGGAATAGCGCGATGTTACAGCGTGTAGTCATCCGTTGCGCCGGTGTTCATTACTTGCTTTTTTCCGTATAAACAGCGATATAGCGCCATCAGGAAGCACATGTCTATGAAGACACAACAAAAAAGGAACCCTAAAAACGGGCTCCTTATCTATCTCGGACTTCTTTAAGATTTTGAGGGTTGTCCAACCAGCTGAGTCAATCACTGAATATATGTCCAGAGAGAAAGTACGAACTCATACAAAAAGTAAAACGAAAACCCGAGCAGAAGTATGCCTGCTGCAATGGAAACCCAATGGATCATTCTCCGGCTCATCACTTTTCGTGTGACGGAAACCAGAGAGACTAGACCCATGTCGTGGATCAGAATACCGCACAGCACACCACAAGCCGCAATAGCGAAGCTTTCCTTCCCGGCTGAACGATAGGAATCAGACAGTACGGCTCCGAATACGGAAACCCAAAAGATCAGATTACCTGGGGAAATGGCTACAAGCAGGCCGTTACGGTACGTTTTCCAAAACGATTTCTTCACCTTCTCGTCGGTTGGCGTGATATCCTGATCTGCATTTCTGATCGAATCATAGCCGAGGTAGGCAAGAAAACCGGCTCCAACAAGCCAGAGAGGAATCTGGACATAAGGTAGCGAAAGGATGGTGGCGAATCCAAAATACATGGCAAGGATCAATGCAGTATCCAGGGTCATTCCACCCAAACCAACAGCCCAGCCGTGAATGAAGCCATTCTTCAAGCCCTGTTTGGTCATCTCTACGGTGATTGCTCCGACTGGCATGGCGATAGCTAGTCCAATCAGAACATATTTGATATACAGTTCCATGTCCATAATCATTTCCCTTTCCTGAATCCGGTTAATGAGACGCTCCTCCTAATATCTGCAGAGTACAGCTTATTCGAAGGAGGCCTCATTTAGGACAAGGAAGGGTAAACTTCTATTCCTGAATCTTCTCCGCTTGGAGAGCACGAAGAAAAGGACAACGAGAAGGGGAGGTATCATCATCTCTAAGAAAGTACTGCTTATATTCGAGATTCCCATGCGATCCATATTGTTTTAATTCAGGATGAGCGGGTACTGCATCGTATTCGGCAAGTCGTTCACGAATCTTGGGCCCGATGGCAGCAGCTTTCTTGGGGTGAGCATTCCACTGGTCAAGAACCCAGCGAGGTGTCATAGCGAGCATAAAATATGGGAAACTTCGGCTCTGCCTGAACGTGTGAGCAGGTGTTCCGCAATAGACAAAATAACGCTCATCGTCATAACAGAACTCCCATAAGGGATTCTCCGGGTTCTCTGGTATATCTGACGGCCATGGCTTTACATCCAAATCACTGACCTGGCTTAACAGTCCCCAAAAAAACGTTTCATAATCCAAAACCGTTCTAGTTGTATCCCTTAATTCGAGAAAAATAATCAATGAAGAATATTCACCAAAAGAACGCGAGGCCCGGCCGTATTCCGAAATGATCTCCGCGAGTTTACGATCGGTGGGCTGGTGATCTGAGCCAGAAACAAAACCATACCGAAGATGACCCATGGCGAAAGCTTGCGTCGCCGGAATACAAGGGAAACGTGCTTCCCGATCACTCATTTTGGAGGCAAACAAGCGGTAGGCATCCTTTTTCCATTCTTCCAGAGGAGCATCGTTGTTCTCCAGTTCAGAATGTTGATACAAAAGCGACATGAACAGTCCTCCTTTTACCTATAGGATATCGTCCAGAGGCAAATTGGTGACTGTCCCACATCACTTTGATAGGGTAGGCGGGTGAATATATTCAATAATTCAAAAGGCGCCCACCGTCATGCCATTGTCCGTACATTTTGTTATCTCTTGTGTGTGTAATGAATTTATCCAATCTGTGATCAAACGTTGCGGATTGATTCTTAACGCTCTGGATCGTGTCGATGCGTACTCTTGTATATAACGCGGGAAAAGCCATGAAATTTTCATAAGTTTGTGTATCCTCTTTGAGCCTGATCTCAATATCCTCAGCAATGCGAAAAGAATCAATGTCCATGTTCGGCAGCACCCGTCTTCCTTCATCCCTCATGAATCCCAGCTTTTCAAGACGTCTTACTCGTTCTTTGTTCAATTCAGTCCAGGAGCTGTTATGGCTTCGGGGTGACAGTCTCTGTGCAAGCGCTGTGTCAGAAATTTTCTTCTTCAGTCCATCAATCCAACCGAAGCAAAGGGATTCTTCCACGACGTCCAAATAAAATAGCGTATCCGACTTTGCAGTCATGCTTACAATAACCCAGCAGGAAGTTTCAGTCCTGCAATGGGTCTGAAACCATAATCTTAAGTCTTCTCTTGAGTTTACAGAGAGTAAATTGTGAATTTCCATAGTTCGACTGCTCCAATCCTTACTAGCCTGATTCGTTGTTCATTTAATTGGACTGCACGGGTTGCTGATACCAATACAGACAATAGTCGTTCATGGTGGACGCATGCCCCAATTGACGCAGCATGGTAGATACATTGCCCCTGTGGTAAGTACCGTGATTCACCACATGAAGCAGTATGTTGGACAATGTTGTTTCGCGTATACCGGCGTATGGATTATCAAGTGTAATGGTTTGCTCCAAATCGGTTTGACGCTGTATCCATTCATGATATCGTTCTGCCAATTCCGCATAAGTGTCCATGTATTCTTCGACGGTAAGGAGGGTTTTTCCATTTAATGGCATGCACTCTTGCAGCGCTTCACCCATTTCCATACCTGATAAAACTCGATACCACATCTGATCGACTGCGTAGATATGGCTTAGGGCATGGGCGATGGTGGGGAAAGAGCTGTTCAATTCTTGACTTAGTACAGAAGAGGGCAATTCCTTGATTCTGCCCAGGATGGTTTGGTTAGCCCACGTGTGGTAATTCAGCATCTCCACTGGATAATTCGTCATTTGAAAGGTCTCCTTTTGTTGTACAATGATTTTTGTTTTTTGAATCTGTAGTGATTATAAAAAAAGAAGTATGACAACAGAGTGTCATACTTCTTCGTATAGCAGGATTGCTTGTTGCAGCTGTTCTTTCAGAATCCCTCGAAGTTCTCGAGGCTTCATCACTTCGACTCCACTGCCCAAACTCAGCAGAAATGATCGAAGCCACCTTGCCTGAAGAGGTTGGTAAACAGAAATTCGCATGGTCATGCTTCCATCCTCATTAAATTGCTTCTCTGCCTGATGAAAATGATCCAGCGCTTCCGCTAATACCTCAGGAGCAACCCGAAAGACAACGTCACTTATTTGATTTTGCCATTCCTCATTTTGCAAAGAAGTCTCTCTTGGCACCTCATTGTGCGGTAGGAATGATTCTTGGGTCAGCGAGAGATTCATCATTCGCGATAGACGAAATTCCCGGTAATCCTGACGTGTCCGACAGAAACCATATACGTACCAATTTCGATATTTAAAATAAAGCGTCACCGGTTCCAACTCACGGGTTGTGCGTTCATTCTTGTTATTAACGTAATCGAAGTGCACAACGATATGCTTCGTGATCCCCGACCGCAGCTCGCGAAGTGCATAGTGATCCATACGGTGAGTTTCCAAGTCAACCGCCAAGGTCGGGGTTTGCTGATCAGACCCGACCGTTTGCAGACGTTCAATCGTGCCCTGTGCACGCTCATCCTCAAATACAGTGGAGAGGCTGCGAAGAACCGTAATCAGAGAGTGAACATCGTACGACCCGAGCAGGCTTTTGTCCATTTTGTATCCGTCAATCATGCCATACCCGCCGTTTATTCCTTGATAAGAAACAACCGGAAAACCAGCAGCACAGATCACGTCGATGTCGCGATATATGGTTCTTTGGGATACCTGAAACTCTTCGGCAAGCATGGAAGCAGAGACAACTTCGTTGTTCAGCAGCTTATAGATCATAGAGATTAATCGTTCCAATTTCATGAGTAAGGCCCGCCTTGTCCACCGTTTTTATTCGTTATCGTTGGTCGTTATTATATCATAAGTGATTGCTTAACAATAATAAAACAATAAAAATCAATAATTATTTATTGTAAAACGATAAATTGTGTGATAAATTCAAATCAATTAAAACAAGTGAGGTGCTTTTTGTGAAACGAGGTTCAACGATCTTTCTAAAAATGGCTGTACTGCTTATTGGGCTTCCCATTCTAGCTTTATGCATCTTCGGCATACCTTGGTTAGCGAATCATCCGGTGAATCCGAATTATGCCGGTTCGCTATATCCTATTGTGGTCATTATGTACCTCTCTGTCATACCATTTATCATTGCTCTGTTCCAGTCATTCCGTCTCCTGAGCTACATCGATAAGAACGAGGCCTTCTCTTCAATTTCGGTCCGTTCTTTAAAAATCATAAAATATTGTGCTATTGTAATCAGTAGTCTATATCTCGTGATGCTGCCGTTCGTTTTTCTTGTAGCAGATAAGGATGATGCCCCTGGGCTTATTATTGTGGGGATGGTTCCTATTTTTGCTTCGCTGGTCATTGCGGTGTTTTCCGCTGTTCTCCAAAGACTGTTACAGGAAGCCATTGATATTAAATCCGAAAATGACCTAGTGGTTTGAGGTGAAGACATGGCCATTATAATCAATATTGATGTGATGTTGGCAAAGCGGAAAATGACAGTTACCGAGCTTGCGGAGAGAGTTGAAATTACGATCGCCAATATTTCGATATTGAAGAACGGGAAGGCAAAAGCGATACGTTTGTCCACGTTAGAGGCAATCTGCAAAGCGCTGGATTGTCAGCCCGGAGATCTATTGGAATATAGAGCGGATGAAGACGAAGACGAAGATTCCATTGAGCAGTCTTGATAACGATGAAGAAGACTCTGCATGTTGAGTGCAGAGTCTTCTTTTATGATAAATGTTCCTCTTTCATATGATTGTGAATATTTCTGAACTGCAGGGGGGTGACGTTTTCCTGACTTCGAAAACATCTAATGAAGTAGCTTGACTGGGAAAAACCTGTCTCTAAGGTAATTTGCTTAATGGAAAGATTGGTCGTAGCTAATAATTGCTTCGCATGCAATAACCTGGATTCCATTAGGAACTCCGGAAAAGAGATTCCAATCGTTTGACTGAACTTGCGGCTAAAGTATGGAGTACTATAACCGGCGATCCCGGCTGCTTGTTCTAGCGTGATGTGCTCATTACTATGGGAGCGGATATAATTTGCTGCTTCACGAATCCGCTCTGCGGTTGGATTCATGGAAACATTGATTTGGCTCGCTCCGGACTGTAATCTTGTCAAAAGTTCATACAACGTTGCGGCCATACTGTGCTCATCGTCAACCTGATATCCCCTGCCTATCTCCATTAATCGGTCCATCAGAGCTGTAATTATAGGAAAGTTGGAACATTGAAACAGCCATGGCTCATCCACTCCCTTTCCATTCAATAATTCTTCAAGACGAATACCGTAGAAGTGAATCCAACGAATACTCCAGGGGTCATCAAAGTCCGAATGATATGTTTGCCTGAGACCCGGACCGTAGAGGAATCCCTGTGCCCGCGTTAACTCATAAGAATTGGTCCCGCTGTGCAGAAATCCTTTCCCGTCATATACAAGATGCAGATTATAGCATTGATCCAAATTAATTTCTTTGGTCCGATACTCTCGATTTACACGATGCTTCGGAAAGTCACTGTAGCCTCCAATAAAATCGGGAAAGCATACATGCCGGGGAAAAACTGGCTTAGGGAGAAAGAGGTGTTCTTTCACGCGTATCCTCCAGTTGAACGCAATATTTTGATGTATATCATTATTATAAAGCAAGTCATCCGTTGTATCGTTAGTTATTGATGACAATATTTTATTATAAGTCGCATAATCTTGTCATTTAATATACGCGATTGGTCCAATAGAATGGAGTCAGTATCGTAGTTAAAGGGGACAATGAGATGGCGAAATCAATACACGTGGACGAATTAAAACTGGGTGTCTGTTACTACCCCGAGCATTGGAATGAACAATTATGGGAGGACGACTTCCGCAGGATGCAGGAGATGAATATTACGGTTATTCGAATGGCTGAATTCGCATGGTCCATCATGGAACCGGAAGAAGACCGATTTGATTTTAGTTTTTTTGGGCGGGTGATGGATCTAGCGCACCAATATGGTTTAAGTGTCATTCTGGGGACACCGACTGCAACCCCGCCAGCATGGTTAACTGAAAAGTATCCTGAAGTGTTAAATGCGAATAAGGATGGCGTCTTGTATCGGCACGGCATGCGTCGACATAACAATTACAGCAGTCCGATCTATCGGCAGCAATGTGAAAAGATAGTGCGGAACATGGTTCTGGCATATAAAGATCATCCGGCAGTCATTGGATGGCAGATCGATAACGAACTCAACTGCCATATCAATGTTTTCTATGCTGAGGCAGACCATATCGCTTTCCGTGAGTGGCTGAGAAATCGGTATGGGTCACTGGAACATCTGAACCAGGCATGGGGTACGGTATTTTGGAGTCAGACCTATACGGCGTGGGAACAAATATATCTCACACGGAACATGGTCAATTCATCGCCCAATCCCCACCTGGCGCTGGATGAAAAGCGCTTCATATCGGCGAATACCATTTCATTTGCCAAGCTTCAGGTGGATATCATTCGTGAATTGGACCCGGAACATTGGATCACGACAAACGGTACGTTTGGACATATAGACAATCATGAATTGACGGATGAACTCCTTGATTTCTTTTCCTATGATTCGTATCCGCAATTTGCCACAATATTTCCTGATGAGGACGAGAAGCCATTGCAAGACCGGGCTTGGAGCATGAAATTGTCGAATGTACGCAACATGTCGCCGAATTTTTGCGTAATGGAACAGCAGTCTGGTCCAGGCGGCTGGGTTGATAGTATAGGTATGGGCACGCCCAGACCGGGCCAGATCCGATTATGGTCATACCAATCCGTTCTTCATGGCACAGACCTACTTGTATACTTCCGCTGGCGTACGGCAACGTTCGGAACCGAGATGTATTGGCACGGTATCAATGATTACCACAATCAATCCAACAGGCGAGTGCGTGAAGTTGCACAAGTGGGCGAAGAGTTTGCCCAAATAGGACGAGTTATTGCAGGTACGACATATCAAGCGGACGTTGCCATCCTGCAGGATTACGATAATATGTGGGACGGAGAGTTAGACGAGTGGCATGGTCCGCTTCACCACCAAAGCACACGCGCATGGTTTAAGCAGCTGCAATACCGCCATATCCCTACAGATCTAGTTACTCTGCGACCAACGACCCTACTGGAACATCTGTCCAAATATAAGGTGATCATCTATGCTCATCCCGCAATCATGACAGACGAAACAGCAGAACTTCTTCGAGCTTACGTCAGCCAAGGAGGTACCCTGTTATTCGGCGCACGGACCGGATATAAGGATCTCAAGGGACATTGTTACATGAGGCCATTTCCAGGAGCTGTTGCAGCGTTATGTGGAGTAACTGTAGAGGATTTTACCTTAGTGAAAGGAACCGTGACTGGGGCCAAGCTGCAATGGAAGGGTACAAGTGAGCAGTGGTCTCACGGATTAGAATCGGTTGGATTTAACGAAATTCTTCATGTGGAACATCCAGAGGTACAGGTGGTCGCCGAATATGCCTCCGAATACTATGCAGGTAGCGCTGCGATGACGAGGCGTGCAGTAGGTCAAGGAGAGGTATGGTATTATGGGGCCGCTTACAATGAACCAATCGTTGATGCTCTCATGGATGAAATAGGGCTGTCTTCGCCGGTTGATGACCTGATAGAAGTACCTTCCGAAGTTGAAATCGGCATCCGTTCCGCCAAGAATAGATTATATCTATTCTTACTCAACTACTCGGACCAGGAGGTTTCCATCAAGCTCAAGAAGGAAACGAAAGAGTTACTAACGGGAACATCCTATAAGAATGAACTCAAAATGTCTGCATATGGTGTTTTCATTTTTGAGATAGAAAAGTGATATAAGATAACAGCTGAACTTACTATGTTCGGCTGTTTTTTAGTTGGATAATAAGTAAGGTATAGTTTACCGGGAAATTATTAGAATTCTTTTATGAACCAAATGAAGTCTTTGAGTATCTAATGAATAGATAGTTTGAGAAGGAGGGGAGATCTTCGTGGATTTAATTGAGAATGCAGAACTTGCGAGAAAAGGGGATAAGGAAGCATTTGTGTTATTAATACGAGCGGTACATCAGAGCCTCTTTGTTATCGCAAGATCAATTGTTAAGAACAACGAAGATTGTGCAGATGCGATGCAGGAGACCATTGCCAAAGCATTTTCTAATGTACATACACTGAAAGAGCCTGCTTATTTTAAAACATGGATAATTCGGATATTGATTAACGAGTGCAATCAGATCAATAGAAAAAAGAAGCGAGTATCCCTCATTCCTTATGATTTAAGAAAGACATCTTATAAGGATGAGTACGAGCAAATTGAGCTGTTTGAGGTGATTGACGAACTGGATGTACAGCTTCAGACCATCGTCACGCTATTTTATATCGAGGATATGTCGGTCAAGGACTAGAAATCCCCTTATGAATTCCGAATTGAAGGATTAGATCATATTCCAGAGGAGCTCACCATGGAAAGGGAAGTAGTTGATAAACGATACAACGACCCTAACTGGTCTGTTTTACTAAATGAATAGCAAATAAACGAACTTATTCCCGAGATGGAGTAAGTTCGTTTTTTTTAGTGACTAATGAATGAGTTCAAAATTTGTGCCCATCTTGGGATATAAGATTTATGACACACCTTTCAAAGAGAAATTTCGTTAAACGATTCAATCAGATGACTTAATAAAAAATCAGATGCTTACCGATTCTTGAGTTGAGATTGCTTTCTCGATGGCGAGAGACAAACGCACATCCTTAAGAGCTTCGGTCAGGGGATAAAAAGAGATATTCTCTCTCACAAAGGCAGACATGCGCGTCAAAATTTCAACCATGGCCAGCTCTTCATCGGAAAACGGTACAGAAGAGAAGGGATTACGGTACAGGCACTCTTGTCCTGCGCGTAGCTCACGTAGGGAGAGCGGTCCCAGACTTCCTTCCATGCCGCTCTGAATCCGGTGGATGGAGTATGTATCATATGCATCGGTACACAAGCTGATCGTGACTTCGTTATCCCGTATCTCCCCATGGGACCCGCGAATCAGAACCCGGTTTTGACGGAGAGGCGAAAAGTATTGTGAACGGGTAAAGTCCAGCACAGCACTCTTGCCGTTACGGAACGACAGCAAGGCGATCTCTTGAAATTCGTTCTCCATTCGATCATGGACTTGACGACCGCGATAAGGTACTTCCAGAATGGGAAGTTCGAAGCGGCGGCAGACAATTTCGCAGCTGATATCCGTGAGCGACAGCCAGTTACGGATCAGACTGATCCCATGATAACCGTGTGCTACTGATGCTTGAACATGATGAACCTGCCCCAGTTTCCCTGACTGGATCAGGGACATCCGAGCGAGTTGATGCGGCAGCAGGGGATACTGTTCTGCAATTTGGATCTGATCGTTTTTCTCCGCAAAAGAGGACATTGTCCTCAAGCTTTCTTCATCAAAAGCAGGCGGTGTTTCAACCAAGAGAGGAACCTGTAGTGTTACAAGTTCTTCAAGGACGGCAGGAACGGATGTTTTGGACACGGCAACCAGAAGAAAATCACAATGACGGGCCATTTCAAAAGATGACTCGAAAAGGGTGACGCCCCAACGTTTGGCAGCCTCCACATATTTGGACGGATTACGCACAGCTACGCCGCTGATCTTGAATATATGGGGGAGCTGCTTCGCGATCCGCAGATAAGCTTCTGCTCTCCAGCCAAATCCTATAATCCCAAAGCGAATGGGTTTACTCAAAAAAATCTCCTCACTTTTTATGCTTCTTCTGAAAGAAATATGTATGTGTATTCCTGTATTCTCTACTCAAGGATACCACGTAGCTAAGCATTTTCAACGAAAGAATTGGAGTAAGAAAGTGTAACTCGAATATCTATAAGAGTCTGATCGATGTTTAATCCTTCGTATGACTTAGTTAACCTACACAGCGATATGAGAAAAAGCCCTGAGTTGTTCGATTTGAACAGATTCAGGGCTTAATACGCTCTTAGTTGGAGAATGGGAGAGATAGTTGTCCAATCGCAGCAGTAGTTTTAACCGGATACAACGCGACTTGATATTGCGGAATGGCTTCAATGCGGCAGAATTCGGCGATCTCGACTCCCTCAAAGCGCTCAATTTGTGCCTGATTGACAAAGGTATGGACCGTTCCTCTGCGCTGCGGCGTTATGAATAAGTGCAATTCAGAGAATTCAAGCTGAGTGTAGAATTCTTTTAAGCCAATGGACCAGGTCTTACCGTAAGAGATATGATCTGTTATGAGCCGGCCATTCAGGAACGCTTCAGCCACATCACCTTCATAATCTACCTCAAGCCATACATCGTGAACATGGGATGGCCATTCTCCGGCAAATTGCAGCAAGGCCGATTTCTCCGCAGGTTTCTTCATCAAAACCTCTGGTGTATATTCAGGCAGGTCTATTGCATAGGTTGTGAAAAGAGTGGAACCCACGTGTTGACAATGGATAGCGCTGGAATGATGTGTTTGCAAATCTTGCTCTGGCTTGGGATACAGTGAAACAGCAATATGGGAAGATCCTGTCGATGTGCAGATAAGCTGATGATTACTGACCGTTACGGGACAATCGCTGATAACCAGTGTTGGTTGTCCCCATAGTTCAAAAGTGTATGCTTTTTGCGCTTCTTCTCTTGAAAGCACCACAAAACGTACGGAACCCCCATCTGTGGTTAGGAAGTTAACTGATTTATTTTTGTCTACGCTTGGTTGAATCACATAATAAGATCCGTGGTCCAATATTACACTTCCGCTGCACTGCACATCCTTTAGATTCGTTTTGGAAACGACGTATTCCGGTGTCATGCCTTCATGTGCATAGAAGAAAATCGTTTTGTCTTGATTTGTGTCGATCATGGTGAGCAATGGAGCCGTTGCACTAAGTAAGGACACGCCATGAAGTTCCAGATTGAACGGCAGCATCAATCCGATTCCTTCAGGAAGCTCAAGTTCACCTTCAGCGGGGAAGGCAACGCTGCCTTTGGATGTTTCCAATTCGATTCGTATTTTACGGCGGGGCAGGTCGATCTGGTCCTGAAAATTATTCAGAAAAACAAAGCCCGAGCCGTCCTGATGTCTGACACACCAGCGTAGTGTCTCTGTATCTGTCGGATCGATGGTAGACTGTCCCTCAGGCAGTACCGTTTTCATCGGAGCAAGGACCGATCCGAAAGACTCAAGAAACAAGGAGATGGCGCGGATGCGGTCATAAGATGCACCGACTCTGCCGAACTCACCCAAGGGAGACTGGTAGTCATACGTAATTTTCGGCAAGAATTGCTCATTGAGATAACTCTTCTTGCCGACGGGGTTGGAGCCGCCATGATACATGTAATAACCGAGCAGATTGCTGCCGCTGGCCAGTTTGACAAGGGTCATGGCTTCAATACTGTTTTCCGGGACGTATGGCCTCACATTATAACTGACTTGCATACCACCAGCCATTTCGCAATACGCAACGGGATATTCAGGCGTGTCGAAATGAACGGGCTCCGCCGGAGTAATATGAAGATCGCGATACACGAATTCCTTGCTTGGAGGCTGGTCAGGCAGCCAGGACGTATAGGCGTAACCTGCAAGCATGGGCAAAAAGCCTTCCTCAGGAACGGCTGCCCCGCCCCAAGCGGTCGCTGTGAAGAACAGAGGACGAATGCCAGCTTCCTCGGCAATGCGGCGCAGCTCGGCCAGATGAGCTGTACCTCCGGTTCCGGAGGACAGAAACTTACCGGTTTTGTAACCCCAGGCATCATTCGGTGCTCCGGCGTGCATGAATTCATTTTCCAACTGCACAGCTATCACGGGTCCTCCGTCCTGATACAGGCTGCCTTTCATCTGACTGGCAATTTCCCGATACAGTCTGCGTGTCAGCTTCAGATATCCGGGATCATTGGAGCGGATCTCAATAGGCTTGGAAACTACCCAATCCGGAATTCCTCCATTGCGAACTTCACCGTGGCAGAATGGACCGATACGAAGAATGAGGGGCAGATCCAGTTTGGCACACAGATCGATGAAATGGCGCAGGTTCCGATTTCCACCCCATTCAAAAATCCCTTCTTCTTCCTCATGAAAATTCCAAAATACATATGTAGCGACGATATGAATTCCACCGGCCTTCATTTTCAGCAGCTCTTCTTCCCAGTACAAGTATGAAAACCTGGAGAAGTGAAATTCACCTACGATCGGGATGAAGGGCTCGCCATTACGAGTCATATAATAATTGGTGAATCCAAAGGCATCTCCTTTGGGATTGGTTCCACCATGCATACCCAATTTTCCCGGATGGATTTTCTTACGGTCTGCATCTATTAATGATAATTTTGAGATGTGACTCATTGCTGGGACAACCTCCTTGTGATATGTTCTTTACGATGAATTCTACTGTGTTCAAAAATAAAACAAATATCGATACAGCTACATTTTATATGGAATAGATCATAGCGAGGTAGTGTGATAATGGCTGAAAAACATGCGGATTATGCTATAGTTGGACACAGGCCCTTTGGAATATTGATCGCAGGTCATTATAAGCAGTTGAACGGATATGAGATTCATCGACCAACAGGGAGCGTCGACTGGTTACTAATGTATACGCTTTCCGGTAAAGGGGAAATACAGCATGGCAAAAATTCAATAACCTGCACAGCGGGGGATGTGGCAATTCTTATGCCAGGGCTTCCGCACCATTATAGAACGAAGCAGGATCATTGGGAATTTATATGGGTACACTTCATACCCGATCCCCATTGGAGTACTTGGTTGAAGCTTCCCGAAACGTCTGCTCGTTTCATCTACCAGCGGATTGTTTCGGAAGACGTACAGCATGATATTCAGAATGCTCTTCAAAGATTGGTGCGTCACGGATTTTCGGAAGGCCGATCGGAACAATATCGCCGATTATCCGAGCTGGCCCTGGAGGAGACGTTGATTCACATTCAACACACCTATCCACCGGATGTTCCGGCGACGATGGATCCCCGAATTGCGGAGATCATGCGGTATCTGCAGATGCATCCTGCGCAGAAGATAAGCATACCGGAACTTGCGAACCGATGCTGTTTATCCACCTCACGCCTCTCTCATTTATTTAAGGAGCAGGTAGGGGATACGATTCTAAATACCGTTCACAAGTTCAGGTTGGAGAAGGCAGCGCAGCTTCTCGCCGGCACGAACCGGCAAATCGCAGAGATCGCTGCGGATGTCGGATTCGACTGCGGTATACATTTCACAAGGAAATTCCGTGAAGCGTTTGGCGAGACACCGTCAGCATTTCGGAAACGAAAAAATAACCTTCAAGTGTGATTGTTAGATTGTTCGTATAAGCTGCTGAAGCGAAAGATAAATCCAATGAAAGCATTTATAATGTGTAGAACTTAAAATACGGTTACAGTATTAGAGGAGGACAAGTGCAGCATGAACCTTTTTCACATCCAATCCACCATACACGGAACTG
Organism: Paenibacillus sp. FW104-T2; assembly: GCF_058789975.1. Lineage (NCBI taxonomy): Bacteria > Bacillati > Bacillota > Bacilli > Caryophanales > Paenibacillaceae > Paenibacillus > Paenibacillus sp. FW104-T2. The sequence goes on from NZ_JBYTCE010000021.1 coordinate 72,294, forward strand.
ATCGAACTGCAGCCTTCCTAGAAGATAACTTTATCGGGATCGATTGGCCAGCTACAGGGGATTTGGAACAACTGCCGGCTGAAGAATGGAAAGAGCAAATCAGGCAGTATTATGCAATACCTGAATCGGAACTGAGCGGAGTAATAGGTACCCTACAGACGTTTATAAACATTATACAGGATGGAGATCATGTCTTAATTCATGACGATGAGTGGGTATATGTTGGAGATGTGGGTGATTACTTTTACGATGACTCCGTTAGCATTGGAGAAGATTCGATATGTCATCGGCGAGGTGTAACGTGGTTGGGGCGAATTCCACTGACAGATATAAACGACAAGGTACGTGCTCTGATTTTGAATGCTTCCATCATTTCAACATTCGAGTATCCACTTTCACAGGCTCAATTGGATCCATGGCTTTCAAGAACTCCCGAAACGGAAACGGCAGTTCAACATTCGGTTGGCGTAGATGACGGGACGATACAGGAAGCTCTAGGTGTACTAAAGAATGCATTACAGAGCGAAGACGAGGAACTTCGTATTCGTGCGGCGACGGCCATTTTACAATATGCCAAAAAATAAAAAGAACCTTAACAATGAACAGATAAGTAGTAACGAAAATTGAATTAGCAGACGTACGAACTTTCAATGTACATTAGTCCTTACTTTTTTATAGAAAGAAGCACGCAAAGCCCTCATGAAAAAAAGTGAGCTTTGCGTGCTTTCGTACATATTATGATGTTTTTTTGGATTGCATGCAGGCTGATTTGATGGTGTGTTCGATCAGCGTAGCGATGGTTACGGGACCCACTCCACCCGGGACGGGTGTAATGGCAGATGACTGAAATGTACATTAATCCTTTTAACTTTTAGCTATACTTGGAACGGTGTGCAGATTGGTATATACTTTTTTGAGTTAAGAAGATTAAAAGGAGATTATAAGCAGTGTATATTAAAAAATGGCTAGGTGCTGTATTCATTATTCTTGCGACGATGCTGTTCGCAGGTTGTTCACTAGAATCGCTATCTGTAGATGATTCGACCCAGACTCATGCTGTCTTGAACCAATTTGACGAAGTGGCCAATTATCTTGCCGAGCATCAGGAACTTCCGGATAATTATATTACCAAGAAGGAGGCCAGAGCTTTAGGCTGGGAACCAAGTGAAGGAAATTTGCAAGATGTGGCCCCAGGCAAAAGTATCGGCGGTGATATATTTCAGAATCGGGAAGGCTTGTTACCCAAGAAAAAGGGAAGAACGTGGTACGAGGCAGATATCAATTATTCCGGGGGAACCCGGGGAAGTGACCGAATTCTCTATTCCAGTGATGGCTTAATATACAAGACAACCGATCATTATCGCACGTTTGAACAAATCAAATGACCAAAGGTAGGATGGTATGAAGACAGTAATCATTGATGGAAATGATATTCATGGAAAAGAAGAGCTGCATGATATTCTTCAGGCGAAGCTGGGGTTAGATGACTCTTACGGGCGGAATCTCGATGCGTTATGGGATGTCATTACAGGCTTCATTTCAATTCCACTAACCATTCAATGGGTGAATTTTGAGGCCAGCAGGGCTGTGCTTGGAGAATACGCTGATCAGCTAGTGGAGTTAATGCGTGACGCAGAAGAAGAGCTGGATCAGTTTCAATTGGATCTGAATATGTAAAAATCAAACGGGCAGTCCGCTGAGGACTGCTTTTTTTATTGTGCAACATGTTCAGTGAGGTTTCCGTTAATGAGTTTAGGAATCCATAGGAGGTGAGGGTCATCCCAAGGAAGTTGTTGCACTTCATTTATCTTTTGTCACTGGTTAGTCTGACTACATCTTGTGCAAGCACGTTTACGAATACAGAGGCTGATAACAGTCTAAGCGGACTATATCTTGCAGCATTGGAAGAGGTCATATCAACAGATTCAGCTCTTAATCAATCGATGGAGTATATATCAATAGACTATGATCGGACACCTGCATTAAGTGATTCGGATGGACAACATATAATGAAGTTCTTACGAACGATATATAAGGTGGACGTTTATAACCTAACTTATGAACAATTGCTTAAGCAAGGTTTATATGAAGGTAATGAAAGCAATCTCCGGGGAATTTTACTGCGGATCGAAAAGTTTGAGCTGGCGGACGAGCAGAATGAGGCCACACTTGTGATAAGTAAATATCGTTCGAATGAGGGTTCCATCGCTGTAAAAATAACGCTGCAATATAGGGATAACAATTGGATGGTAGTTGATCATGTTACCTTGAAAGAGAGCTAATACCGGATAAGGTTGCGAGGCTATAAAGTTCTCCGAACACTAAACAATCTGTCTTAAAAGTCGCCTTGGCGGCTTTTTTTGATCTGGGAATGGAAGTCTGTCTGCGGGATTAAACATTCAATTTAACTCATTTTAAAATGAGAACCAGAATTAGCTTGTCAAAATAGACTGCATCATGATAAAGTGATAACGATTATCAATATCAATTAAAAAAGGGGTGGGTTTACATTGTTGAGACGATCTTATTCGATCTTGCTTATTCTGGCACTAACCGTGCTGCTTGTACTAAGTGCATGTGGTCAAGCCGCGACGACGAGTACAGCGACCGATGCAAGTGCTAACACGGCAGAGCAGACAACTAACTCAGCATCTGCAGCTGAACCAGCGACGAATGACGAAGGGGAGACGGTTACATACCAATCGGATGCGGGAGAAGTCGAGGTACCCAAGACACCGCAGCGTGTCGTTGATTTGACGGCGTTTACGACAGGATACTTTGTAGCACTGGATGTTCCCGTGGTGGGAGCTCTCTCTGGAGCAATGGGCAATAAGTATATTAAGGATCAATTGATAAGTGAAGGAACAACTGATCTGGGTGAGCAGCCTACAGCGGAACAGCTGGTAAGTCTCAAACCGGATCTGATCATTGCTTATACGGGCACAGAAGGCCTTGATCAATTGTCTCAAATTGCCCCTGTGGTGCAGATCCAGTATGGCAAACTCAACTATAAAGATCTTATGCTTGAATTAGGCAAGCTAACGAATAGGGAAGATGCAGCGAAAGCCTGGGTTACAAACTGGGAAGCGCAGATTAAGGAATGGAAACCCAAAGTTGAGGCCGCAGTCGGTGACCGTACTGTCTCCATTCTGAATCCATACGCGAAGGGATTGTACGTATTCGGCCATAACTATGGTCGTGGCGGTGAAATCCTCTATGGTGAATTTGGCTTAAAGGCCCCTACCAAGGCTCAGGCAGAAGCGATCGACAGCGGAACAGGTTTTGCTTCGATCTCCATGGAGGTGCTGCCGGAATATGCAGGTGACATCATCTTTACAAGCCCGTGGTCGGGCGATACAAGTGATGCCGAAGTTGTATACAGCAATACATTGTGGGAGAATCTGCCTGCTGTTAAAGAAGGACTTGTCTTCCAGCTGGATAACACATCGGACACATATAACGACCCTATCACTTTGGAAGGACAATTGAAATTTATTACGGACAGCTTGCTTTCAGTGAAGTAAGCAGTAGAAGAACACTCCTGACCGTCACGAAGTGACAGAGGAGTGTTGTTTTTTTTATAGCTGAATTATAATACGTAGGATTCTCCATCCTCAGGAACAGCAATGTTACTGGTGATTCCTTTATCCTTCAAAAAGCTTCTTAAGTCTTCTCTGGAAAGACCCCAATGGTTAACTGCTTCCATGTGGACTACAATGATTTTCGCGTCTGGTGCAGCTTGGTATACTTTATAGATATCGTCTATGCCCATAACCAAGGAACCACCCTCCAGAAACTGATTATCTCCTCCATTAACAACAAGAACTTCAGGTTTGTGAGTGTGGATCACTTCTTGAACAGATTCGACCCAAACGGTGTCCCCTGCTACATATAAAGTCTGCTCACTAGTGTGTTTAAAGACCACACCACATACTTCGCCAGCAAGCTTCAGGACTTCTCCTCTCCCATGCTCCCCTTTTGTTTTAAAGAGTTGAATGCCCTGAAATACTGAATCTTCATGAAGAATCTCTACATTGTTAAAGCCAGCATTTTTAACTTCAGACGCATCAGCTTCGTTCTGTACAAACATTTTGATGTCTTTGGGCAGCGCTTCTTTTGCGGCATCATCAAAGTGGTCCAAATGAAGATGGGTAACGATCACCGCGTCGATACCACGGACTATATTTTCAACAGAAGTCGGAAGGTCGACCAATGGATTCTTCTGATCTTGCCTCGCAGAATTTGGGAATGGAGGATACACGCCCTTGTCAGCCAGGAATGGATCAATTAAAAAGTGTTGTCCTGCATATTCAACGATAATCGTAGCATTTCGGATTTGAGTTATTTTCATTGTAATTCTCCTTTGATCATGAATATATAAATAGCTTACACGCTCCGCATGTCTGCGTACATGCATAGAATCAAGTCTTTCTTCTCATTTACTTGAATAATGAAAGTATTTCTTTTCATGATGGGTTTGTATGTAGAATAGAGTAAGCTTTACTTATCTCATGAATTGGGTTTTCATTGGTGATGATACTAAAATTAAAAGGGGGAGGATAACGAGTGCTCGATCACATAGATGAATTAATTATTAAAGAGCTGTCCGAGAACAGTCGCATTACGATGAAGAAGCTGGGAGAGAAGGTTCATCTCACTGGACAAGCAGCTGCTTCGAGAGTGTTGAAGCTGGAGGAAAATGGAGTTATTGAAAAATACACCGTCCAAGTAAATCAAGTCAAATTAAACTGCTTAATCCATGCGTTTATCACGATCAAACTGACGAATCCACATCATCAGTCGTTCCTGTCTTTTGTTAAAACTGAAAATGATTTTGTACTAAATAACTATAAAGTGAGCGGAAACGGATGCTACATTCTGGAGGCCAGATTTCCATCCAATGAAGTGTTGGATCAATTCCTTGTTCGTTTAAACGAACATGCGAACTATAGTCTTTCCATTGTCATTAACAAGCAAAATTGAATAGAAAACAAGAATAAGGACGCCTGATCCCTCCAGCTCTGACCATCGGAGAGCACTGGATTTGGATCGAGCATCCTTATTATTAGTCTATACGTACGAGACATGATAGCGTTTTTTTTGTCCGAATCATCGACTTAGTCATCGGAATACACAGTTGCGTTGAAACTTTCGGGTCCGAGTCGGACATTGCTTACGCCGGTATCCGGACCATAGGAGAATGTCGCATAGACAGAATAGACGAGCTGGCCATTTCCCGGTGGAGTTACGTTATAATCGGAGCCCGTAAAACTGAGCACACACGGGCTAAAGAAAGGGTTGCCGATGACAGTCCTTTCTGCGCGGTACACCAGCTGCTGCGAGGCTCCCAGACCACGATATACCTCAATGGCAAGAGAACCGTTGTTAAATAACTGATTGGCGGTTACCGTGACTATACCTGAGAAAAGTGTACGGATGGTTGGTCCCGGATTACTTATTTGCAGCCCAACTTGGGCGAACAATAAAGGAACGCCGTTTGTGAAACTGGGAGTGAGAACACCCTGACCCCCTTTAGAGCCTTGAGAAGTTCTTGCATCTAATGTCTTTACCATTTGAAGTCCTCCTTTCTTCGAAGCTAAGGAGTAATCGAAACGTAGAGTTAATCGTCGCTGTAAGCGACCGCATTGAAGCACTCCGGTCCAAGACGGGTGGCTTGTTCTGATGCGGATACAGGGACGAACGTTGCAAAGCAGGAGTAGATGATCTGCCCATTGGCTGGTGCAGGCACATTGTATTCTGAACCATCAAAGCTCGCCAAAATCGTACTGTCGTTAGGAAACACAGGCTGGGAAACCACATAGATCGGTTGGCCCGTATAAGTTGCCCCTCTGAATATTTCAAAACGAATGGAAGAAGGCAAGGAAGACACATTGGACACTGAGATCCGATAGGTCCCATTAAATTGCGTTCGAATGATCGGCCCCGGATTTAAAATATTGAGTCCAACAACTCCGAGTAGGGTAGGTGTATTTGCGCCAAGCGGAACGTTGAGCGGGGTAATGCCTGCTGACCCCAGTGACGTACGGGCGTCAAGAGTACGAACCATAGCAATTCCTCCAATCTATCAATTTTGTCATATGATATGTTGCTCAGTGGAAGGAGTTGTCCGCTTAGCGGCAAGAACTTTAAGCTGCTCCAGAGAGATACAGCACGAATCAAACGAATTTTTATTTGGAGACTTGAAATGAACGTGTATACTTGAGGAAAAGAGTAAGTTGCCAATTAAACCAACGGACTAACTATATTCTATATAGGAGGAATTTACTTGAAGGAATTTGAAGATTTTCTGGCACGGATGGATAACCCGGAACAGCGTGCTCGAGCCGAAGAAGTGCTGAATTGGGTGGCTGCGAGATTTCCTAACCTCAAGGCCAAGATTGCATGGAATCAGCCAATGTTTACTGATCATGAGACCTTCATTATCGGATTCAGCGTTGCCAAACAGCATATGGCGATTGCGCCCGAGAAGGCAGGCATTCTTCAGTTTTCAGATGAGATTGTGGAGGCTGGCTATGATCATACGAAGGAATTGATTCGAATCAAATGGAGTCAACCCGTGGATTTTTCTCTGCTGGAGAGAATTATTGCTTTTAATATTACAGACAAGGCAGACTGCTCGACTTTTTGGCGGAAGTAAAAGCAAAGCATGATATAACTTCGTTTCACGAATGACAATGGTTATGTAAAGGTTAAATAGAAAGGTGTGAGCCAGATGGGGCAACATGCAGGTAATCAAACTAAAGGTGATTTCGAAGAGACATCTGCTGAAGAGACTGCAGGAGGATATGGCTTGAGCGATACACCGGATTCATTAATGGAAGCGTTCATGGAGGCTGAGTATATCGTTGGCGGTCATGGCAGTCGCAAAATCAAGGTTCTCCAGGAAGCATTTCAGCACATTGATGGTGAGATGTACAGCGATCATTACGGGAGCGGAGAAACCATTGAACATTTTCAGCGGCAGATGGCTGAAGTACTGGACAAGGAGGCTGCCATCTTTTTCCCGAGCGGGACCATGTCACAGCAGATAGCGCTGCGGATTTACTGTGATCAAAAGAAACTGAAGCGTGTAGCGTATCATCCCCTGTGTCACATTGAAATTCATGAAGAGAATGCGTTGAAGGAGCTTCATCAGATTGAAGCGGTTCTGCTTGGTGACAAGGACCGATTGATACGACTGGAAGATGTACAAGCTATCGAAGGCGACATAGCCTGTCTATTGCTTGAATTGCCCCAGCGGGAGATTGGTGGCCAGCTGCCTCCATATGAAGAACTCGAAGCCATTTCGGCTTATTGCCGTGAACGCGGAATCAAGCTGCATTTGGATGGAGCCAGACTGTTTGAGATCACACCTTACTATCAGAAGTCGGCAGCAGAGATCTGCAGCTTGTTTGATAGTGTGTATGTGTCTTTCTACAAAGGTATTGGCGGTATTGCAGGAGCCATACTGGCTGGAGATAAGGATATGATTAAGGAATCCCGAGTTTGGAAACGCCGGTTTGGCGGGGATCTGATCGGTCTGTATCCTTATATTCTAAGTGCCCAATATTATTATGATCAACGTATCAATAAAATGGGAATCTATTATGAACAAGCGAAGCAGCTTGCTTCATTGCTGAATCAATGTTATGGAGTACGCACGCTGCCCGAAGTACCCGTGTCGAATATGTTTCATGTGTACATCGAACGAACCCCAGCTGAAGCTGAACCGATTCTCAGCAGAATGACGCAGCAGTTTGGAATAGGGTTAACTTCGTATCTAAACGAAAACAGCGAGACTGGGCATTGTTCATTTGAACTTTCTCTGGGAGACCGATATGAAACCGTACCGGAAGATAGGCTGCAATCTGCTCTGATATGGCTGGATGAACAGCTGCGTTCGCATGGTCCGAAGCGCTGAGTTGACTTCATTGTGAAATTTAAGGAAAACGTTCGAATTGGAAAAATCAGTCTTTAGTCGGAGGCGTGGGAGGATGATGTCCGTATAATTATGATTTGAAGGGAGACGTCAGATCATTAAAGTATGGACATCTTTATGACAAATGGAGGTTGAGGGGATTGAATAGGCAAGTCCAAGGCACTAATGCACCAAGCCTGTTTCGCAATCGGTTTCTTCAGACAATCTTGTTATCCAGCGTTCTCCTACAGATCGGCATCTGGGTTCGGAATTTTGCAATTCTACTGTATGTGGCAGAGACAACGAATAATGATCCATACGCCATTTCACTCATTAGTGTGGCTGAGTTTGCGCCGATTTTTGTGTTTTCGTTCATCGGAGGTACCTTTGCTGATCGCTGGCGGCCAAAACGAACGATGATATGGTGTGATGTATTATCTGCCGTATCGGTATTTGCAGTTCTCCTGACCATACATTATGGCTCATGGCATTCTGTCTACCTTGTTGCATTTATTTCGGCAATTCTGTCGCAGTTCTCCCAACCTTCAAGCATGCGATTGTTTAAGCATCATGTTGCAGAAGAACAGCTGCAGCAGGGCATGGCTCTATTCCAATCGCTGATGGCCATCTTTATGGTGCTTGGCCCGATGCTTGGCACCTTCGTATACAGCACGTTTGGCCTGGAAATATCCATCGCTGTTATGGGCATCGTTTTCCTGCTGTCTGCACTCGTTCTTGTTCGTCTGCCCGAGGATCAGATGCAGACACAAACGGCTGCAGTTAAAGGGCAGTTCCGAAAAGAATTCGTGGAAGGGTTTCGTTACGTTTGGCAAAGTCAGGTGCTAAGGATGCTCGGGCTGGCGTTTATACTTGCTGGTCTCTCTGTTGGCGTAGCTCAAGCGCTCAACCTGTTCATTGTTACCGAGCAGCTTGGCAGGAGCAAGGAATTCCTGCAATATCTTCTGATGGTGAATGGTGCAGCGATGCTAATTGGTGGGGGAATTGTAGCCACATTTGCGAAGAAGGTTCCACCACAAATTCTGCTGGCGATTGGAATGGTAGCCGGTGCGGTCTGTACAGCCATCGTGGGCTACTCGACAAGTGTCCCTGTCACGCTGACCGTTCAATTTCTGAATGGACTGGTGTTCCCTTGCATTCATATAGGAATCAGCACCATGATTCTGAAATGGTCGGAGGCTTCCATTGTTGGCCGCGTGAATGGCGTCCTGAATCCGATGTTTGTAGGCATGATGGTCATTTCCATGTCCTTCGCAGGGGCGTTAAAAGATACCTTTTCACTGAGCACCATCTACAGCGGAGCAGGGTTTTTATTTCTCATCGGTGCATTGGCCATGATTCCAATCATGAACCACAAAGCACCGGATAAATTACCGCAAGTGGCCCAAGAGGTGTAATACAGCAGCAGCTTCATATATGCATTTCACAGGAATCGGCATGAAGTGCCGGTTTTTTTTTGTCCTTCACAATGAAGTAACCTTGCATATAACCAACGGTTCATACAAAATGGGATGGAAGGATTTCTATACTGAGCGTCGTTCGACTCGACTGATTCATTGCAGCGAGGAAAGAGTAAACTCAGAGAACGATAATGGAGGAAACAGATCATGACGTTAGAAGAATTAACTGAATACTGCTTGTCGTATCCCAGTTCATATGAAGATCATCCATTTGGAGAGGGATGGACGGCGATACGCCACCAAGGAAACCAAAAATTATTTGCACTCATATTGCACAACTACAACGGACAAGTATGTGTAAATCTGAAGTGTGATCCGGAACGTTCAGATTTCCTGCGAAATGCATTCCCGGAGGTGATTCCCGGTTACCATATGAACAAGGAACACTGGAACACCGTTAATGTGGAAGGTAAATTGCCTGTAGAGGATGTGCAAGGAATGATTAAGCACAGTTACGAATTGACAAGGCCCAAGCGGGTCAAAAAGAAGAGCGAAGCTTAGTGCAGGATATTAGATTCCCATAAAGTTGAAGTCAAAAGGTTAAAAGATAAAAACCCACCTTGTTAGGTGGGTTTCTTTGGGTGGCATTTAAGAAAATGAGCTCCGGTTGTAGAGCTTTTTAGCCTTTGACTGCTCCAGCCGTAAGGCCGCTTACGATGTATTTCTGACCGAATAAGTACAGGATGAATACGGGCAGCGAAGTCAGTACAAGATTGGCGAAAATCAAATTCCAGTCCCGGCTGTACTTGCCGTAAAAATTGTAGATCGAAAGCGGCATCGTCCACGTGGAGCTGTCTGTTAGGAAGTAAACCGGAATCGTGATGTCATTCCATACCGACATGAACACCATGATGGCCACTGTCGCGTTAACAGGCAGAATGAGCGGCGTGACGATCCGGAAGAATACGCCGAACACGCTTGCACCTTCCAGAAATGCAACCTCGTCGAGCGCTCTCGGAATGGTTTTGATAAAACCACTGTACAAGAATACACTGAATGCCGTATTCAGAGCGGCATAGATCAGGATAACGCTTGTAATGCTTCCATAGAAGCCCAAGCCCTGTACAACTCGAATCGTTGTAATGATCGACATTGGAGCAATGAGTCCCATGAAGAAATACATATAGATCGTTCCGGAGACTTTCGTTTCTCTGCGAGCAAGAATGAATGATGCAGCTGAAGATGCCACGATATTGATTACCGAGGATACGCCAGTAATCCAGATACTGTTGAGAAAAGCCCTCGATAGGCCGCCTTCTTCGAAGACCCGCACGTAGTTCGAGAACTGCCATGTATCAGGTAAACTAAGGGAGAAGCTGAGCACCTCTGCGCTTGTTTTGAATGAACCGAAGATCAGAATCACGAGCGGCAGGAGAACAATCAGGGAGGCCAGAATTAGAAATCCTTCCACAATGTAATTGCGGATGGCAAGTTTGCGAGTATAGCCCATGTTATTCGGTAACCTCCTTACGACGCATAAAAATCAGCAGCGGAATGGCGATAATGGTGACAACGACGAACAGCAGTGTGTTGACTGCGGTACCGAGTCCCCAGTTGCCTTCACCGAAGGAACGCAGAATAATGGTACCCACAACCTGAGAAGCATTTCCCGGACCTCCGCCCGTCATGACGTAGACTTCCGAGAATACTTTCAGTCCACCGATCAGGGTCAGCATCAGGTTGATATTAATGGCTGGCAGCAGCAGTGGCAGCGTGATTTTAAAGAAGCTTTTCCATGAGCTAGCCCCGTCAATGGTAGCAGCTTCGTAGTATTCCTGGGAAATGGATTGCAGCCCGGCCAGATAGATGGCCATTTGAAATCCGGCGCTTTGCCAGATGGAGACGATGGCGATGGTCCAGATGACGATGGACGGATTGGTCAGCCAAGCATGGCTTAACGAGTGCAAGCCTACAGCTTCGAGCAAGTTGTTAATCGTGCCTTCGGTTCGCAGCATCGGTGTAAACAAAATACTGATGACGAGAATGCTCAGAATGGAAGGGGAGTAGAAGATGGCACGCAGCAGATTTTTGGTTCTTAATCTCATATTAAGTCCTACAGCCAGCAATAGACCGATGACATTTTTGCCAACGACAGTGACGATCGCGAAGATCGCCGTATTTTGCAGTGCCAGAATCAACGTTTTGTCAGAGAAGATCTTCTTGAAATTGTCCCAGCCGATGAACTGAAGTTCCAGTCGATCCAGCCGCCAATCCGTAAATGAATAGTAGAATCCTGCGATGGCAGGGATGACGAAAAAGATGGAGTAGATCAGCAATGCCGGATAGATCATGTAGTACGAATACAGATTTTTAGCCCTTTTCATGTCTCACGCTCCGTTATAGCTCGGGCAGCATAGATAACAAGATGCTATGCTGCCCGGTTTTTTATCTTCTTAGAAACCGGCTACACCTTTGTCTTGCATCAGCTGGCTGAACTTCTCGTCCCATGCCTTCAGCACTTCTTCCGGTGTCAATCCGCCTGCAAATTGATCCTGCAGCAATCTGTATAGTTCACTGCGGTCAACGAGCATATAAGCATCAGTCGTTAGCACTGTTTTCTTAGGTGTAATGTAATTGTCTACGATATCCTGTTTATAGGCAGGCAGCTCAGGCGTTGTGACGTCACTGAAATTGGATACATAACCTTTCGAATCAACGATCTGCTGAGCAATTTCCTTCGAAGCAATAAAGTCCAGGAACTGTTTGGCTTCTTCCAGATGTTTGGATTTCTTCGGAATGAACAGTTGCCCGCCGAGTGGACTCGCACCCAGACTCGCATCCTGGGAAGACGGAATTGGGAAGACGCCGAGTTCCATGCTAGGATCCTGCTCGGCCACACCTTCGATCAGCCAGTCACCCATAAACATCATGGCGACTTCCTTGTTCAGGAATTTACCCACGGCCATATCGTAGCTGTCGCTAAGCACGTCTGTGTTGGTGTAGCCTTTGGTGTACACTTCGTACTGCTGCTCCAGGAAGGTTTTGAACTCCGGAATATCGGACCATTTTTTCTTATTGCTGTTCAGGTCATCAAAGAACGTAGGATCATTCTTGGCTACAAAGTCAGCAAAAGCTGCTGCGGGCCAGATGTTGGCTGCCCAGGCATCTTTGTAAGGCATAAATACGGGAGTGATGCCGCTCGCCTTGATCTTTTCGCATATAGCCAAAAACTCTTCATAGTTGGTCGGAATGGACAAACCAAGGTCTTCAAAGATCTGTTTGTTGTAAACAACCCCTTGCATGCCTGTATCCTGGCTGACATGGAAACTGTAGAGATGACCGCCGGAAGAAAGGACGTCCTTGTTCACAATTCTGCTCGCCCAAGGTTCGTTATCCAGAATTTCAAAATTACGTTCCAGGTTCAGGTCCGTCACAGCGCTCGCCAGGTTGTATTGAATGATATCAGGCGTTTCATCAACAGCCAGCTTGGTTTGCAGTACGGTCGTGGTCTGTTCTGCTGGAATAAGCTGCAGATTCACACGTACATTTGTCTGTTTTTCAAACTCATCCAGAATGTCCTGCTGAATAAAGGCAGAGTCCTGCGAGCTTTTGGAGATGGCGAGTTCCAATGTGACCTTGGAACCTTTGCTGTCTCCGCCAGCAGCTGTTCCGGAATCACTTCCTCCAGATCCGCATGCGGTTAATGATATGGATAATAAACTGGCCAAAACGATGGATGCTGCTTTTTTTCTTTTATGATTCTTCAATGCAAATCCCCCTCTAAAACGTTTAATGAATCCGTTTACAATCTCGATTATAAATTTTTATCTGTTCCCGGTACATGTCTGTGCTTGAACGTTCATGTGTAATATTCTGAACTTGAAATCGCTATCATTTCAAACGTTCACATGATACAGTAGGACATAAATGGTTGAGAGACGCATCATGTTGGGGGAACAGGAGGACATTTGGAAGGATGATAAAGCTGATACATCGGGCAACTCAATTCAGTTTGCAAACGAAGGTATTCTTGACATTTCTGGCCCTGCTAATGTTCGTGCTGGGCTGTTTTATCGTTTATGTAAACGTTATCGTTATCCGTCCGCTGAAACTAAAAACGGAGCAGGATATGCTAGTGACAGCGACTAAAGTCAGAGAGCAGGTTGATCTCTATGTTGAGCAGCAGAACCAGTTGTCCCAGCGAATTTTGGCCAGTAAGGATATCTTTGCAACGATGGAGAAGAGTTCCGCGGCTCACAGTAATTACGAGAGGCTGAATCAGATCCGGAAGCTGAAAGACATCATGTTTCAGGCCATCGGACCCAGCATGAATATGAAGGACATGACGATCTATGACAAGGAAGGGGTGCTGCTCACCTCGTACCTGGGAAGTGGAGATCTTCCCGCCATGCTCAGCAGCATGATGGCTAACAGCGGCGATGGACGAGAGTGGGAAGGGAACGGATTCAATCTGGTGCGCCAAGAGGATACGATCTCCTTTGTCCGCACAATTAATGATCAGAACGGGAAGGTGTACGGTTATCTGAGTATTCAAATGGATCAGGCTTATATCCAAAAACTCACTGAGGGAATTGCTGCAGGCGAGGTGTATATTCTGAATCAGCAAGGTAATCAAATGACCGGATCGGAATCAGGAACCACGTTGTCGAAATGGACCAAGCCGTTATCCGACGAAGGATTGGACATGGACAAACAGAACAACTACGTCACGCATTCGACCTCCCCCAGCACGGGATGGATTACCTATATCGTTACACCGAAACAGTCGGTACTAGGCTCAATCCATTCGGTACAAAGCATGTCGATCCTATTGATTACAGCCTTGATGCTGGTGTCTTTTGTGTACATCCTCTTGACCACACGCAATTTGCTGCTTCCGATCCGCAAGCTTCGTAGTCAGATCTGGCGTATCAATTACAGCAACATGAATCTGAAGGTGGATGAAAGACCGAAGAACAATGACTTGCTGCTGCTGAATGAAGCTTTTCAGGATTTGATGGAACGATTGCAGCAATCCATAGACCGGGAAAAGGCAGCCTTACATGAAGAAGTCATGGCACGTAATTCGGCTTTGCAAGCTCAGATTGCTCCTCATTTTATACACAACGTCCTGTATCTCATCAGCATCGCAGCACAGGAGGGAAAGACCAAGGTAGTATCGGAAATGTGCAAACATCTCTCGGACAGTCTGCGCTATATTGTCTCCTCGCCTTACGCACATGTGACTTTGGCAGATGAGTTGGAGCATACCAGACACTACTTATCACTTGTACAGCAGAAGTATGAAGAAGATCTGGAGTGGGAGATTCATGCCGACGCTTTGGCTAGTGAAATTCGACTTCCGAGGCTGGTCATTCAACCTTTTGTAGAGAATTGCATTGAACATGCCTTTTCTAATACGGCACCGCCTTGGCGCATTCAAATTACGGTGAAACAATATAACGGACTATGGGCTCTGGAGATTAAAGATAACGGAGAAGGCTTCACACTTGATAAAATTCAGGAAATCCTCGCGAAGGTTCAGGAATCCGCTGCTGGAGAGAACCATCTTCTCAATCATCCAACGTCCCTTGGTAATATGGGGATGCTCAATAGCATCAACAGGCTTAAACTGATGTATAGCAATCGGCTTTTTTTCAACATTTTCAACAATCACGCACATGGCGACAACGGAGCCACCATTCAAATCATCGGCTCGCTGACAAAGGATTTTTACTAGGCAAAGGGGAGACATGTGATGTATAACATCATGATTGTAGAGGACAGCAAACCAATACTGCGTAATATAAAAATGCTTTTGGATGCGCTTAACCTGCCCATTCATGTGGTGGCTACGGCAACAAATGGAGAGGATGCCCTGGCTGCAATTCAGCTTGAACCCATTGATCTGCTGCTAACCGATATTCGGATGCCGAAGATGGATGGGTTATCGTTGATTGAGCAAGCGAAGAGGGTGAACCCGGACTTGAAAGTGATTCTGATTAGTGGTTATAGCGATTTTGAATACACACGAAAAGCGCTCAATCTGCAGGTGTTCGACTATTTGCTGAAACCGGTGGAACAAGAAGCGTTAGAAGAGGTCATGATACGGGTGATTGACCAGCTTGATCAACAGAAATCCAAAAATCTGAATGACTTGCAAGAGATTGTCGACCCTCAATGTTATGCTGAAGTGCAAAAGGGGGAGGATTTATCGCTGTTTTCTCAGATGATGATCATTTTGCGTAAGCAGCCATTTACACCAGGGAAGGAACTATGGACACAGCAGACGCTTCTTGGCTTCGTGGAGGTTCTCTTTGCCCCTCAGCCTTGTCATGTGTTACAGAGTCGAACGCCGAATCAATTTATCGTTTTCGTAAACAAGGGAGTGCTTGCTGCTTATTCCTCCATGCATGAATGTCTGGAATCATTACGGCGGCATTTGGTTACGTATCGAATGGATGTGATGATTGGAGGGCAGCTGCTCTCCTCTGATTCGGGACATCTGCCAGAAGTCTACCATCAAATAACCTCGATACTGTCTGCACAGCAGCGGTTGAACCAAGGATTGGCACTTGATACTGGAAATCCGGTTTCGACGGCCAGGCTGGAATCAGGATGTCTGGATTCCACCTTGGAATCCACATTTGTGCAAATAATACAGTCTTATCAGAAAGATCGGTTTGCTCTGAAGCTCTCCGAGCTGCTGGACCGATGGGCGGAGCAGCATGTGCATGTGAGAGAGGTGGAACGTTTCATTGGATTATTGGTGGATACATTCGCTCATTTGTACGAAGAACAAGGATCAGGGATCAGGCTTGGTCTTGAGCATCGGGCCAAACAGCTCTTGGAAGCAACGACATATGCAGACTTCTGCCAGGAACTACAGGAATGGACAGGGCAGTGTTTTGATATGCTGCAGTCGCATATCCGAAAAAGCAAGGAGCTCCTATTCGAGCAGATGGATGAGTACATCAAGCTTAATAAATATTCCCATTTATCCATCAGCGACATTGCTTTGAAGTTTCACGTCAGTCCATCTTATGTTAGCAGAGTGATCAAAAACGTAACGCAAGCCACTTTTGTTCAGTATTATACCCGGCTGAGAATTCAGGAAGCCTGCAGGCTGATGGAACAGCAACCTGATATGAAGTTTAAGGAATTATCGGACCTTCTATCCTTCAGTGATCAGCATTATTTCTCTAAGGTGTTCAAGGAGTATACAGGATACAGCCCTACGGAATACAAAGAATTGATACCTACCAATGGCTATCATCATTAAATTCATGTACGAAAGAAATATAATGGAATCTGTAATTTTGCAGTGAAAAGTAGCAAAAAACCTAGCTCCGAAAGGAAACTAGGTTTTTGGTGTTTCTCTAGTTGGTCACCGATTGACCCATCTTATTCATTGTATGGATATCCTCCGTCCCTGCTGCGATGGCGGTTTTATAATAGGCGCATTTGTGTTCAATGACTTCCATGGTCTTTCTCAGTTCTTCCATTTGCGCTTCCACACTGGCTTTACGTTCAATGAACATGTCGTATCTCTCCTGCAGTGTGGAGTCGCCTTCGGAACACCATTCAATGAAATCCTTGATATCCTTAATCGGCATACCCGTGAGTTTCAGGCACTGAATAATTTTCAGAAAATCAATGTCCGATTCTTTAAACTTGCGCACTCCGCTCGGGGTACGTTCGACAAAAGGCATAAGTCCTTCCTTATCATAATAACGCAATGTATATACGGTGAGATTCAATTCTTTGGCAACTTCGCTAATTGAGTATGTCATACAGTTCTCCTTTACTTACGGCATAGACTTCGAGTTAACTCTAGCTTCTGTGGGGAATCTTATCACGGTAAATACAGGATGTCAAAGTCAGCAAAGACATAATGGGGATTTAGAAATATCTTTATCTATTTCTATAAAAAAATTTAGAAAAGATATTTGACCTAGAGTTAACTAGAGGGATTAAGATAATTTTGCGAGAGAAAAAGAAGGAATGATTGGTCATTGTATCAATTGTGATTCTTGCCCCTGAATGGGTGTGTTCTCTTGGAAAATGAACATCTTAGGAGGTTTTAATGATGATTACTGCTAAAGCACGTGCTGTGGACGGACCGGATCAATCGTTCCGGTCAGCTGAAATTAAACGACGCGATCTGGACACACATGATGTCCTGATTGAAATCAAATATGCCGGCATTTGTCACTCTGACATTCATACGGCTCACGGTGAGTGGGGTCCTGTGAATTATCCGCTGGTTCCTGGTCATGAAATTGCAGGAATTGTGACGGAAGTAGGAAGCGAAGTTTCCAAATATAAAGTCGGTGATCGAGTAGGCGTAGGCTGTATGGTTGACTCCTGTGGGGAATGCGAAAATTGTCGCCGAGGCGAAGAGCAGTATTGCCTCAAAGGCAATATTCAAACGTACGGTGGGGTTGATAAATACGGTGAACCAACACAAGGTGGATATTCGACTCACATCGTTGTAACCGAAAATTTCGTTATTCGGATTCCGGATAACATTGCACTCGAAGCCGCCGCACCGTTACTTTGCGCAGGTATTACGACATACTCTCCGCTTCAACATTGGGGAGCAGCTCCAGGGAAAAAAGTAGCGATTGTAGGTATGGGCGGTCTCGGCCATATGGCTGTCAAAATTGCACATGCCATGGGTGCCGAGGTGACTGTTCTGTCCCAATCCCTGAATAAAAAGGAAGATGGTTTGCAGTTTGGTGCAAACCACTATTACGCCACAAGTGAAGCTGAAACGTTCGAGAAGCTTGCGGGTTCCTTTGATCTGATCATTAACACGGTAAGTGCCAATATCGACATTAACGCTTATTTCGGATTGCTCACGCTGGATGGCACACTTGTAAACGTAGGTGCACCTGGTGAGCCTCTCGCAGTAAACGTCATGTCATTAATCGGCCACCGTCGTTCATTTGCCGGATCCATGATTGGTGGCATACGTGAGACCCAGGAAATGATGGACTTCTGTGCGGAACATGACATCACACCTCAAATCGAAGTGATCTCGGCTGATCAAATCGACGAAGCTTACAAACGCGTACTTGCTTCGGATGTGAAGTACAGATTCGTTATTGATACAAGCACGATGTAAGTGCTGAATTGAAACTAAACTACATGTAAAAGACTGCGAGGATGTCTCCAAAGTGTTAACTTTGAGGACATCCTCGTTTTTTTACTGGCATTTATTTTTAAGTTAGAAATGTATATTTTCTATTGTTTAACTCGTAGGTTTTCTTTTATATATAGTCGCACTTGAATTCAGAGAATTCTGCCACAGATCCTTCGCCATAGGCATATAAACCGATGACTACGCCTGTAAACCCACCGGCTACCTCGGAGGATAGATATTTCGTATGTGCACTGCCTAATTCGATCTCTTCGCCCTGGGTATCCAAGCTAAAGGTATAACGATCATTGGTTGCCCGGATCTTCAATGTGGTTTGGTTATAGCTTCCGAGATCCACTTCTTTTTCAACCGATTTGATATCTCCGATATTAAGGCGCTCGATAACCTTATAACCTTCAGCGTCTTTTCGTATAGCCAGATCATAATGGTGGTGCTCATCCATATACAAGGTGATGCCTGCTTCTCCGTCTGTAAGATTAACATTACAAGAAATGATGGCATTGAAGTCCTTTTGCCGTATACCGATGAAGGTTGGAGTGCCCGGTTGATCCAGCGAGACATCTGTTCCTTTAAGCGTTAGCTTGTTGAATTGCAGCATATAATTCTCTGAATGAGGATGTCTGAGATAGCACCAATCCTTGTCCCATTCCGTGTTGTCAAAAGTAAAGGACTTCTTCTCCACCTGAACGACAGATTCGGATATCCGGTCTGTTTCAAATGTTAATAAAGTCGTTCCATGGTGACCTGCTGTAAACCAGCCGTCTTCATCAAATGTTACAGGTGCTACAAATACTTCGCGGCCCAGATGGTGAAACGTCTGCCATTGTCCGATCTGCCGGAATCCCAAGTGGAAGAGCCACCAATTTCCCTCAACATCCTGAACCAGATCGCCATGCCCAACACCTTGCAGCTCATAACCGCCCAGGTTACGGTTGGTTAACACCGGATTGTGAGGATAGGCTTCGAAAGGACCGGAGACAGCGGATCCGCGTGCGTACGTTTCCATGTGACCGTATTCGGTGCCTCCTTCAGCAGCCAGCAGATAATAAAGACCGTTGATCTTATACATATGAGGACTTTCCAGGTAACGTCCACCAGTACCTTGCCATATTGTCCGGCTCGGCGTAAGCTTTTTGCCGCTTTCAATCTCAATCTCACATTGAACGATCCCCGAGACGCCAAAATCGTCAGAACCGTTACTCATAAAGTACGCTTTTTGGTCTTCAAAATACAAGTCCGGATCGATTCCGCCCTGGTCCACAAATATGGGCTCAGACCACTCGCCATAGATATCGTCTGTCCACACATAGAAGTTCTGGCGGGTCGTATCATTCGTGGTCGTCATGTAGAATCGCCCGTTATGATGCCGAAGGGTAGGAGCGAATACGCCTCCTGAGCTGTTCACATGTGCAAGCTGAACCTGACTCGTTTTGGTTAGACAATGACCAATCTGTTCCCAGTTAATCAGATCTTTGCTCTCGAAAATGGGTACTCCGGGGAAGTATTGAAATGAACTGCATATCAGGTAATACGTATCGTCTACTCTGCATACGCTCGGATCTGGATAGAACCCTTTGATGACGGGATTGTTAAACTGCATTCGTTCTTTCACCTCGATGATAAATTCATATAAATAAGAATTCTAATAATAGGAAGCTACTGAAATTAAACACCAACCCACGGTCTATTTCAATAGAAGGGACTTGTAATTTCAATTTATATTCTTTAAATTTATATAAATGTGATTTCATAGAAGTGAGCAGGAGAGTGTGAAAAAATGATTCAATCGAACGGGGAGTCCCGGTTTATGCCTTTATACGATGCGCTGGCCAGTGAAGTTCGCTGGCGGATTATGGAGTTGATCGCCGAGCAGGAGATGAGTGTCAAGGATATTGCCGCACAGATCAAACTTAGCCCGTCTATTGTCACGATGCATATTCGAAAATTGGAACAAGCCGAATTAATCGGAAGCCGCAGAGTCCGGCGTAATGGAGGAACACACAAAATGTGTTTTCTCAAACAAAAAAAGATCGAAATTGAGCTGCCTGCAGCCAGCAGAGTTAGCAACATGAGGGAACAGACCATTTCGGTTGGTCATTATACTGCGTTTGATATTCATCCGACTTGTGGTCTGGGTACAAGGGAAAAGGAAATCGGGGTATGGGACGATCCGCGCTACTTCCTGGATCCTGAACGGGTCCAGGCTTCCATCCTTTGGTTCGGGAGAGGTTATGTGGAGTATAAGACGCCTAACTATCTATATCCTAATCCCTGTGCGGATGCTGTGGAAATTTCCATGGAGATCGCTTCTGAAGCACCAGGTCTAAGAGATGATTGGCCATCAGATATTACCTTCACCTTTAATGGCATTAAGCTTGGAACCTGGACAAGTCCGGCGGATTTCGGCAGGGCGGCACGAGGCAAATACACACCGGAATGGTGGCATCGCAACGTGAATCAATACGGATTATTAAAGACGATTCGAGTGGATGCTTTGGGGACAACGATAGATGGAGACTGGATGTCAGACGTGACGCTGAATGATGTGAAGCTGGGTGAACCGTTCTGGACACTCAGGTTTGCGGTTGAAGAACAAGCGGATCATGTCGGGGGATTAACGTTGTACGGAGCTGGTTTCGGTAACCATGATCAGGACATTGTGCTCCGAGTATATGTCGATGACAAACCAAATTATGGTTAACATATCCGTTCGATCTATGCTATAATACAAAACAAATAAGGCTTGTTACTGATTTTAATCAGGCAATACCTGTGTATATGTATGCTCAACGTTTCTTTGAGTGTGCATATATATGGGTTTTTTTGCGTTTACATACGGTAATACATTAACAATTACAAGAATTACATCACTGATGCGACGTCTTTTACAGAGCAATTATTAGCTATTAATAAAATTGAATATATACCATTAATTAAATTATTTACTAGATATACCGATATATAGTTTTGTTCTTCATTTTATACAAGAGAGGGAGATCCATTTGAACAAAAAGAAGAAAAAGAAAAAAGGGTCATTATTCACGAGACTAGCATCTGTTTTACGTTTGATGAGTACCAGACTCATAGCCGCTTTCCTAACGGTTCTTATCATTCCAACAGCACTTATCGGATATTTCTCTTATCACAGTGCACAAGAACAGGTTCAAAAAAGCATGACCGATCCGATGAATACGATACTAACCATGGCAGGGCAGCATATTAATAATCTGGTAGGGACAAAAGCAGAACTATTAAGTTATATAGATGCGTTGTTAAGTGCTGATGCCAGTCAGGTTAACATTGAAGCAGTGCAAGCAGAATTAAACCAGTTAGCAGATACATATCCTGATATTCTCGCAATTACTGTAGGTAACGATCAGGGCAGCTTTATTACATCTCCAGAGATCGGAGAGACAACATATGATCCACGCAGTACGGAATGGTACACCAATGGTAAAAATAATAACGGATCGGTCTATTTCTCTAACATTATGAAAGACTCCGATTCCGGGGAGATTTATGTGGAGATATCCCAGGCTCTCTCAAGTGGACAAGGCGTAGCAAGCATAAAACTTGATCTAGCACCATTAGCAAAAGAGATCTCCTACGTGGATGTTGGGGGGAACGGAAGTTTAATTGTAGTCGACTCCAATCGAACCATCGCCGCCTGGGCTGGTGCTATTGTTGAAGGTGGTGGAGGAGAGCTTGGCGGGGCGCTTATTGACGGGATACCTGTTAATCCCAATACAGCATCTAGTCCTGATGAACACATGACATTCTCCCAATTTGTCCGAACGGACCTGGAATATGACTTGGAGGTTTACAACGGCGTTAATGCGTTGACAGGCTGGAATGTCATCGCTTTGATGGGGCATGAAGATTTCATTGCAGCAGCGAAACCAATATTGGTCACTAGTCTTACCGTAATTATCATTTCTACATTGCTGGCTGGAATGATCATATTCTTTATTTTGAGATCCTTCATGGTCCCTATGCAAAAATTACGAACGGCAACCCGTCGTGTTCGAGAAGGAAATTTGACAGAACGGGTTGATCTTAGGAATAAAGATGAGTTCGGCATATTGGCCAATGACTTTGACCAAATGACCATTTCATTACAATCTGTCGTGACAGAACTTAATCAGACATCGTCGCTTCTAAACCATACCTCACAAATGATACAGGAAAGCACCGAACAAACGAACGCTTCTGTTCAACATGTTGCTGAAACAATCCAGCAGACCGCTGAAAGGGCAGTCGCTGGTGCAGAAAGTTCTGAACAAACAGCGAACGCAGTGGAAGAGATGGCCAGAGGGATCAGTACCATTGCTGAATCTGCAAGTGCCATAGTAGATTCGGCTGAGGAGACACAGCGTGCTGTCGCGAACGGTGGGAAAACCATCAACCAGGTTGGCGACCAAATGGAGCACATCCTAGTGGCCGTCCAGGAAACCTCAGCATTCATTAACGAGCTGTCTAATCTATCAGCAGAAGCGAACAGAATGAACGAGGCGATTGCGGATATCTCTCGCCAAACGAATCTTCTATCACTTAATGCTTCAATTGAAGCAGCGAGAGCAGGAGAGCATGGAAAAGGTTTTGCCGTCGTTGCAGGTGAAGTACGCATGCTGTCCTTGCAATCCAAACAAAGCGCGGAGGAAATTGGCGCAACCATCGGCAAAATGTTCGACCTGATCGAGAAATCCACATTACTAATGAATGATAACGTTCGAAGTCAAGTCGGCGAAGGGATGCGCATCAGCCGCGAGGCTTCAGCAACCATCTCGAACATTGAACAATATACGGCTCATATTGTGGACCAAATTCAGGATGTATCTGCTGTATCAGAGCAGCTGGCAGCAAGTACGGAGCAAGTCTCTGCTTCGGTGGCAGAAATGGCCAATATCTCCAAAGTGTCTGCTGACAGTGCCCAGACCACTTCGGCAGCAGCCCAAGAGCAAATGGCGGCCATGGAGGAGATTGCTGCATCATCCGTGCAATTATCCAAAACAGCTGAAAATATGCAAAACTTGGTCCGTCGATTCACGCTCTAGGTTAAATATAAGTTTAGGTTTGAATGACAAAGGCGCTCCTTATCAGGAGCGCCTTATTGCATGTTATCTAAGTAGCCGTGATGGTGTGTTAAGGATTGACTAGATCAGGGAGATATCTCTTTTATGATGAATGGGAGGTGGTAGTATCCCCGAACATATCTTTTTGATTTCGCTTGCGAAAGCTTCGCGGCGATTCACCGACCGTTTTGGTAAAAAGAATGGTGAAGTAATTGGGGTTATCATACCCAACCAGCTTGGAAATCTCCCATATTTTCTTCTTGGTCGAGACTAATAGCCGGGTTGCTTCACCCATTCGTCGTTGGATCAAGTAATGATAGGGGGAGGTGCCGTAGCGATTTTTATACATATGAATGAGATAATAGAAATCGATATGAAACTGTTCAGCGAGTTCCTTCAGTTTAATGTTTTGTCGGTAGTTGGTATCCAGATAGTCCTTAATACTCTCAGCAAGGGTGTTGCTCCGTATAATCTGTCCAGAAGACTGTTGAAGGCCGGACATGCGTTCGATGATCAGTAGTACGGCTTTCAACACATGCTGGGAGATGCGCTCGTATCCATCCTCACGAATGGAGAATTCACTGAATAAGGTCTGCATTAACGAATGCAGCTCTTCCGAATACCGGTTTGCACGAATGATTGGTTCACTACCTGGAGGTACGACCCAATCGGCGTCGCTCTGAATATCCTCTCTGAAACGAAAGCCACAATAAAAGGTGGATAACGGATATTCCGGATCAGACTTTTCTTCGTGAAGTGTTCCTCTATTGTATATGAGCAGGTCTCCCTTTTGGGCCAAGTGCTTCGCACCATCAATGGTGAATGATCCCTTTCCTTCATTAACATAAATAATCTCGTGCAGATCGTCATGCTTATGCGTCGGAAAACTCCACTGCGGATTGCCGGCCAGCTTCCCGACATAAATTATGATACAATCCTGATCTTCATATCGTTGGCCTTGTTCGTGGCGTGTGTCCATCTATGTCTTCCCTTCGAGGTTCTATGATGAAAAATGACAACATACATCATGTTTTGAATCAAATCCACAACAACCTTGATTGTCGTCTGACACGTCTGACAGTACAATTTCACTATCCAATATGTACTATATATCGAAATCGAAGGGATGGGAAAGCAGAAAATACATAGAGTAGGAGCTGTCTTAAGAATTGAAGCGCTTGCAACATTAGAAAGGATTAGTGAAATTAAATTGATGACCAGAACTAGAGAAAATCTACTTATTTTAACGCTTACGCTCGTCAGCTTTGTGCTCGGAACAACTGAGTATGTCATTGTGGGTGTGTTGAAAGAAATTGAGAGTTATATGAAAGTCTCTCTCGCTGCTGCAGGTGCCCTAGTGTCCGGATTCGCTATTGCTTATGCATTGGGGACACCATTCGCCGTGGCATCCTTGGCCAAAATATCCAGAAGAAGCTCCATCTTAATTGGATTCGCCATTGTGCTTGTGTTGAATGTATTAACCGTGTTCTCAACAACGTTCCCTTCATTGATGGCTATTCGCATCGTTTCGGCCGTTGCTTGCGGACTTACGATATCGCTTTCGATCTCTATCGCAAACGACGCCGTTCATCGGGAGCGGAGAGGGGAAGCCATCGCTTGGATTTTGGGCGGGTTTTCCATCGCGAATGTTCTAGGTGTGCCGCTTGGTACTTTTATTGGACAGCATCTGTCCTGGTCCATGACATTCGTAGTTACTGCTTGCATCGGTGTAGTGCCGTTTGTTTTCATGTTCCGAATCCTACCACGCCGCACGACTACCGTTACCGGTTCATTTGGTGATCAGATGGCTCTCTTTATGAAGCCTCGCATTTTGTTAGCCTGCCTAATCCCCGTGCTGGGCAACAGCTGTATCTTCGTTACTTTCACTTATATTACACCGCTTCTCAGTGAGTCTATGGGGGTGCCCGTACGTTGGATTAGCGCTATACTCCTGATCTATGGGGCATGCAGTATTCTGAGCAATTGGATCGGTGCCAAAATAGCAAAGGGTGATTTTCTACCCAAACTTAAGTGGCTTTTCGTCATCCAAGCGGTTATTTTCCTCGGACTGAGTTTCGCTGTATCCAATCTCTGGCTTGGTTTGACGTTCCTGCTTCTGATCGGCTGTCTGTCGTCGTCCATGAGTGCAGCATCCCAGTTATATCTGTTTGATGTATCTGGAACGATTGCACCGGAATCCAAAGCTTTTGCATCCACACTGCTGCCTGTGGCGGCCAATGTGGGTATTGCTCTCGGTTCTGGGGTCGGTGGACTTGCCGTTAACCTTGGCGGTGTGGCATGGGTGCCGCCGGTAGCCGTGGTATTAGCTTTGCTGGCTTTTGCAATTACAAGAATATGCCAGCGGTCCATTCAGTTGAATGCAGATGAAGCGACCACTTCAAATGCTGCGTAGATCCATGAGTACCAAAAAAGACCAGGTAATGGACTTACCATGTACCTGGTCTTTATATTTATAATGCACCAAAGATTGCTTGAATTAACCTTTTCCGTTTTTACTTTTCGGAATAATGTATAGTTCTCCGTCGTCACCATATTCTGCATAGGCGATATCCTTTATATTGTCATAGCCTTGCTTCTGAATTTCTACCCTGACCATCTTTATATCGATATTTTTACCTTTCATGGACTTCTTAAGCAGCTCTCCTTTATCAATTACGGTTACCGCAAAACGATCTGGTGATGTCTCCATACCCATATCTTCTGCGGTAGGTGGTTCGTACTCAGGCTTGCGAAGCACGGATAACGATCCATCCGTTTCGAGGATGGCGTATTTCACTTCCTGAATAGAAAATACATTCTGTTTACGAAGCATGGAAAGCAGCTGTTTAAATTCAATATCGTATTTTTTTAACAAGCCTTGATTGACTTCTCCATTATCAATTAAGAGCACGACTCGTCCTTCCGCGACATATCCGAACTTCACAAATCTTGTTGTGGCTTTCTCGAAAAGGTATGAGAGTGCAGTCCAAAGTGCTAATGCGAATAATAGATGAGATACCTTGATCTCATCATCATACAGCGTATTTCCCACAATCTCACTGAGCACCAACGAGGATAGGAAATCGAGCGGTGTAAGTTGGCTTAGCGTTTTTCTGCCGGTAATGAACGCAATGGCCCACAGGCCAAAAAAGCTAATGACTAGCTTAATGCTTAACTCCATGAACATTCCTATCCCTCCCAAGTTCGGAATCTTGATTAATCATTACCCGGGATATTCTATAAATAACATATTGAATGATTTACCAGTGAAGCTGAATCTATAAAAGATGTGCGGGAGTAGGCTGGGCATAGGGTAGGAAAATGCAATAATTTGGTGAGTTTGTATATGAGGAGATCTGATAAAATGAATGAAAAGATTTACCTTTTCTCACATAGCGATTAACATGAAAATGACCCCATTAGGAGGTAAACCAATGAAGAAGCCCATGATCGGAGTCCTGCCGCTGTATGATTCCAACAAAAAAAGTTACTGGATGCTTCCAGATTATATGAACGCAATCGAGAGTGCTGGCGGAATTCCAGTGATGCTGCCGATGACAACGAATCTCGAAATAATTGTAACTTTGACGAATGAGTTTAATGGGTTCTTGTTCACGGGCGGACATGACATTAATCCGGAGCTTTATCATGAAAATGCAGAGGATACCTGCGGGGAGTTATGTATGGAACGCGATATGATGGAGTCCTTGCTATTTCAGAAAGTAATCGAACTCGATAAGCCTGCCTTCGGCATATGCCGGGGATTACAGCTGTTTAATGTGATACTGGGTGGATCTTTGTATCAGGATATTCCTACACAGCTTCAAGTAAGCAATACGGTTAATCATAAGCAAAGCCCGCCCTATACGAATCTGGTACACGATGTACATATTGAAAAGGGTAACTTGCTGCATGACATTATTCAAGCAGATACGATCAAAGTGAACAGTTATCATCATCAAGGGATCAAGACGCTCTCGGATAAATTACAAGCAGCTGCAGTCGCCGAGGATGGAATTGTTGAATCCGTCGTTATGCCGAACCAAAAATTTGTACTGGCAGTGCAATGGCATCCGGAGTACAGCTACACAATAGATGCATCTAGCCAAAAATTATTTTCAGCCTTTGTTCGTTCTTGTACATTCGTTGGTTATGATATCAATATTGACGAGATAACAGCATAAATATAGTAAAAGCAGTCGATCCGTGCGATCGGCTGCTTTTACTATTTTATAGGCAGACCTAGATATGCGTATTACGGAAAAAGGCGTAATGCTTACCTTTCCTCAGACCATGTCTGATACATTCCAGTTAAGATACGGGGGAGTGGAACCGATTTTTCTCTACTCAATCCAAATACTAATCTAATCAATGTTTTCGATAAGCCAATTACTTTCTTTGTTTTTTGTGAAGTAATACGTTATGGCTGTATTCTCCACACTTCCATCCTCATGTTTTTTGGCATATTGGACTCCAATCCGAATTTGTTCACGGCCATTAATGCTTATCTTTTCTAGAAGGTCCAGATCATTAAACATAAACTGAGCGTTTTCTTCATCGAAGAAGAGTGATTCTTTCTGTGAACCTTCATAGAGATGGACTTTGAATTTCTTCTTATCATTTTCAACAATACCTTCAAGATTGCCTTTGAACTTTGAAATGATGTCATCATTAAAAAAGTCTTTTTTATACCGTTCAAAATCAATGAACACGCCTTTTTTGAAATCCTCCGCTCCAATCTCCTTGAATTCCAACCCTTCGGGATCAATTAGTCTCTGCGATTCCGTTTTGACATTAGTTGAAGTAGGTGTTTGATTCACTGGTGTTTTGCTGTTTGAATGATTTGTTTGGTTAATTTCATTCATCGAATCTCCACCGGATGCTGTACAAGCAGATTGAAGCAAGAACACAGTCATTACAACAGAGAAAATACCATAATAACGTCTATACATTAGAGTTATCCTCCAATTTCTAATTTTTTCGAACCATCAACTATTCCAATAAATGAACAAAATTCATGGCAAAAAGGTTTGAAACCACGAAGTAAAGGTTTAAATTTAGCCCTAATTACAATATTTAAACATATGAAAAATTCACAATAGTAAACACTTTCTACGTACTTTGCTTCTACATACCTAAGTGTTCATATCTGCTCACCCTCGTTGTTTAAAAAAATTCACGATGCTTAAGAAAAACACAAGCACTTTTTCTGAGAAGTTGAGTGATTCGCAGATTGATTCCTCTGGAATAGAAAAAGAAAGAACCCCTTGGTTGTACTCAACCAAAGGGTTCTTAATGAGGCTCGTTCGATGTCGTCGATTACATGCTGCGCTGCGGTTCTACTGAATTTGGCGGATCATACTCCATTTTCATTCCATCAAGGAAGGTTAACAATTCTTCGTTGAACTTCTCAGGTTCATCGAATAGCATGGCATGACCACTATCTTCAAATCTTACGATGCGGGAACCCGCAATGCTCTGTGAGGTTAGTTCTCCCAACTCAGGCTCCACAATTTTGTCTTTTTGTCCGTGGAACACAACCGTTGGGATTTCTATAGCAGCCAGATCTTCACGAAGATCCTCATCTCGTAATGAAGCAGCAGCTTTAATCGTACCATGGTGTGATGCCTGATAGCAGAGCGATTCCAGCCACACCAGCATACCCGGATTTGATTTTGTTTTGGTAAATTTCAAACCGAATTTGTTGAGCATGGCAGGTCTGTTCTCATAGGTAGCATGTATTAACTGCGCTGTTACTTCGTCAGGCTCCATCCCATACTCCATACCAGACTGGCGGGTAAAAACGGGAGTAGCTGCTCCTGCCAGAAGAAGTCTCTTAATACCGTGGCCGTTATGACGTGACATATACCGAGATGCTATGGCTCCACCCATAGAGAATCCAACTAAAGCTGCATTCTCCAGCTGAAGTTCATCAATAACTGCACGCAGATCATCCGCCATACGGTCATATGAATAACTTTCCCAAGGCGCATCAGATTTACCGAAGCCGCGAATATCCATTCCGATGCAGCAGTAACCATGAGAGGCCAGCAAAGTATACTGTTATTCGAACATAAGATGGTTGGCTGGCCAGCCGTGCACTATTAAACGCATGTCTGCTTGGGCAAACCATAAAGTAACATCTTCATGAATGCTAATGAGCAGCAAATAAATGAACTTGTGATCAGGGCGATTAATCTATAAATGGCTTGAAAAGACAAGGGAATAAGCGAAAACGAAATATGAGAACGATCGGTAAAAATAATTCTTTACTGATCGTTCTCATTCTGTTAGGATGATTTTACAGGAAAAACAAACCAATGAGCATCTGTAGAATATTCTTTTAAACGTTATAAACACATTACAATCGGTGAAAGGGGGAACCTGAGATGGCAAGAAGCAAAGAATTTGAGGAAAACGAAGTTTTAGATAAAGCCATGAAGCTGTTCTGGGAGCAGGGATATGAGAAAACATCGATGAGTGATCTCGTTGAGCACATGGGTATTCATCGCAGAAGCATTTATGATACGTTCACCGATAAACGTACCTTGTTCTTCAAAGCAATAGAACGGTTCGGTAATCGTACTGATGCCAAATTGGCCGCAGGCGTCAAGCAAGCCAAAACAGCCAAGGAAGCTCTTCATTTTATCTTTGATTATATGAGCAGCACTGAAGAGGGCGAGCCACCTGGATGCATGTTTGTCAATTCTGCAGTAGAAATGGCGTGCCGGGATGAAGATGTAGATGCCAAAGCAGTAGGGGCCTTTGAAAAAGTGGAGCAGCTTCTTGTGGAGCTCGTCACCTGGGGGCAAGAAAATGGGGAGTTCTCAAGCCAGTATGGCGCGCAAGAATTAGCGGAGTCCTTGCATAATGCTTTAATCGGGATCAGGGTAATGGCCCGGACATCAGTGCCTAAGGAAAAGCTGGAGCGTATTTCCACAATGAGCATGCTTTTGTTAGAAAAATAAGATGAAGTGATGTCGTCTTGACGTGATATTAGAATGGTCATACTCAATAAAAGCAACGGCGGATAGTTAAGTGCAGGAGCCAGCTCCTGCCTTAACCAAATACAGAGCATTCTTGTGCACCATTTTTAGAACGATCATTCTCATATAAAAATTAAGAGTGTTTAAACAAGCAGTGGTTCGACGAGGTGCTCGCATACGGCTGGGCATTCGGCCCGGGTGGGGAGCATCTGAAAAGGAAAGAGATCGTTATCGCAATTTCAACAGCAGGCACTGCGGCTTCATATCAGCCCGGCGGATACAATCTGTTTACCATTCGGGATATTGCAAAACCAATGGAGGCACTCGCCAACTATGTCGGGGCCCATTATCTGCCGCCATTTGCTATCCATAACGCCAATCATATCACGGATGAACAGATCGCCATTAGCCAAGAAGCTTACGTGGATCATCTAAGAAGTGTAAGACATGTGCAAACAACGGGTTTGGTCACCATTAATAAATAATCATAAAATTTAGGGGAGGAACAAAAAATGACAAACAAAAAAATTGCATTGGTAACTGGAGCGAACAAAGGAATCGGGTATGAGGTTGCAAGACAGCTCGGGGAATTAGGCATTACGGTTTTGGTCGCCGCACGCAACCAAGCAACAGCTGATGAAACAGCAAACCAACTAAGCAAGAAAGGCATCGAAGCCGTGGGTGTACAGCTGAATGTGACGGATTCGGAGCATATTGCGAAGATAACCAGATGGATTAGTGACACGTATGGTTGGTTGGATATCCTGGTCAATAATGCAGGGGTATGGGCTGAAAAAGAGAATTACGAAGGCGATGCACTGCGTGATACGTTTGAGGTCAATACATTCGGTCCTTATCATCTGACAGAATCATTAATGCCATTGCTTCTGAAAAGTGAGGCTGGTCGAATTGTTAATCAGAGCAGTGCTCTCGGTTCCATACAATTTCTGCTGACCAATGAGCTTGCGCAGCGGATTGCCACACCTGCATATTCAGCATCCAAGGCAGCATTAAACATGCTGACAGCATATTGGGCTCAGAAAGCGCAAGGGACGAATCTTAAAGTGAATTCCGTACATCCCGGTTTGGTTAAAACACAAATGGGCGGAGAAAAGGCAGAGTTATCCCCAGAGGAAGGTGCCAAAACGGCTGTGCGTCTGGCTACCTTATCTGAAGAAGGTCCAACAGGCAGCTTCTACTATATGGATAGTCAGCTTCCTTGGTAACTCATTAAAGCCGCATATTGCGGCTTTTTTTGTTAATGGATGTTAAATAAAGAAGCAACAAAGGCTTCAATCTAAACGTCTACTAAAGTAGGTAGCTGTGTTGTGAGGAGGAATACAATTGAGAAAATCGGTCATAGGTGTGACGCTACTCGTTCTTCTATGTACACTTAGTGGATGCCAAGTATTCTCGACAAGTGAAGTTGGGGATTACATTCTTCAGAAGGAAGAAGATCGAATTCTTGTAGCGGAAAATATATCTAGAGAAGATGCGAATCAACCTTTTGGCGATCTTAGAGAAAAAAAGGTCACCCTAATCCATTATATTGTTGAAGATTCGGAGCTCCTTGAGCAGCTTGAAGTAGGGGACAAAGTTAAAATTACTCCCAAAGTGAATGAGGAAGGGTTCTATCATGTTAGAAAATCCGATCCACCTCAGATTATCGCAGGCGGGATTGAGAGAGAAGATTAAACCATAAACTTTAATAATTTCTAAAGTAAATAAGTACAAAGAAAGGGAGAACAATATAAATGGGTAAAGGTGTAAAGTTTCAATAACTTTAGTAACTATACTAATGTCTGTTGGTAAACTTGATTCCATAAATAACTTATTGTATCCGGGAATGCAGAAAGGACTTACAACTTTTGCGAATATGGTTCGTGACCTTATAAAAATGTTCTTTCCTCAGTGAAAAAGAAGATCACTCATATGTTACTGTTGCATTGTGCAAACTACAAGTAAGCATCGGAGCAGAAGTGAAACCATAATGAATGTCATTAACCAGCTCAGAAAGCTAAACGGAAAAGCCATATCTGATTAAAGGAATGTCTGGACCAGAATGAGGAAAAAAGTTTTTTTGAGTTATCCCTTGATTTTTTTAAAAGTGTTTGTTATTGTTTAACCTGTGATTTTGGAAAGCAGTTATATCAATTGGAACGAGCACTTTCCAGCAGATAATTTTTGACCACTTCCATGAGGGAGTCAAGGCCATACGGACAGCCGGGTCAAACGCCGATTGGCAACTTATGTTGCCTTATTGATTGAGTTAAAAGCTCAAATTTTATAAGTTGGTTACTTTACAACCAGTGCAATTGCACATCAACTTGTGAAACGGTCAATAAGAGTGGTAAAGGCGAATTATTTGCTATATAGACTCTGATCTGATATTGATATACATGAGGGAGCTTTCCACCAGAGGAGTTCTTTTGAACTTTTTTGGTTATGGAGACTTTACGTTTTTTCACGATGTATATCGACAAGCAAGTGTGATGATGCGCGGATTGCGGCATTTATTCACCTTGCTTTTTTTGTTGTCAGGAATTGACGGAAGTTGAACAATGAGAAGACCTTGAAACGGACATTTGAATCAAAAACCAAAAAATCTACATATGGGATAGGAGAATGTAAAATGGGAAAAGCACTAATCATCGGCGCCGGCGGCGTGGCTTCTGTGGCAGTACACAAATGCGTTCAAAATAGCGAAGTTTTTGAGGAAATCTGTATTGCGAGTCGTACCAAATCCAAATGTGATGATCTCAAAGCGAAGCTGGACGGTGGCAAAACAAAAATTACTACAGCGCAAGTGGACGCGGATAATGTAGACGAATTGATTGCTTTGATCAACGAAGTTAAACCGGATATCGTTATGAACCTGGCTTTGCCTTATCAAGATCTGACGATCATGGATGCGTGCCTTGCAACCAAAACGCACTACATGGATACAGCTAACTATGAGCCAGAAGATACTGCAAAATTCGAATACAGCTGGCAATGGGATTACAAAGAGCGTTTTGAAAAAGCAGGAATCACTGCACTGCTGGGCAGCGGTTTTGACCCAGGCGTAACTGGCGTATTCTCTGCCTATGCCCTGAAGCACTACTTTGACGAAATCGAGTACATCGACATCCTGGACTGCAACGGCGGCGATCACGGCTATCCGTTCGCAACCAATTTTAACCCGGAAATCAACATCCGCGAAGTTTCGGCAAACGGAAGATACTGGGAAAATGGTGAATGGATCGAAACTAAACCGATGGAAATCAAACGTGTCTACGACTTCAAAGAAGTTGGCGAAAAAGACATGTACCTGTTGTACCATGAAGAGCTGGAATCTTTGGCGAAAAACATTCCTGGCTTGAAACGGATTCGTTTCTTCATGACATTTGGCCAAAGCTACCTGACTCACCTGAAAGCACTTGAGAATGTGGGCATGACTTCCATCGAACCTATCGAATTCGAAGGCAAACAAATCATCCCGCTGCAGTTCCTGAAGGCGGTACTGCCTGACCCGGCATCCCTTGGACCACGTACTGTGGGCAAAACGAACATCGGCTGCATTTTCAAAGGCAAAAAAGACGGCAAGGACAAAACGTACTACGTTTACAACATCTGTGATCACCAAGAGTGCTACAAAGAGGTTGGTTCCCAAGCTATCTCGTATACAACAGGCGTTCCAGCAATGATCGGCGCAGCTATGGTCATGACAGGCAAATGGAACAAACCAGGCGTATACAACGTGGAAGAGTTCAACCCGGATCCGTTCATGGAAGAGCTGAACAAATGGGGACTTCCATGGGTAGAAGACTTCAACCCGGTTCTTGTTGACGAACTGCCAGAAGAAGTGAAAGAATCGGAGCTCGTTCGTTAAGATGCGGTTTGAGCAATTACCGACACCATGCTTTGTTGTTGATGAGGCGCTTATTGAGAAAAATGTAAAAATCCTTAACGGTGTCATGCAGCGTACAGGTGCCAAAATCGTACTGGCTCAAAAGGCATTTTCCATGACAGCGATGTATCCACTAATCGGACAATATTTGAGCGGGGCAACGGCAAGCGGGTTATATGAAGCCCGTCTGGGCCACGAGGAAATGGGCAAAGAGAATCATGTATTTGCTCCAGCTTACCGCGAAGACGAGATCGATGAGATTATTTCAATCTGCGATCACATTATTTTCAACTCTTTTTCGCAGCTTGCGAAATTTAAGGATAAAGCACTTCAGGCTGGCCGCAAGATTGGCTTGCGTATCAATCCTGAATGCTCAACCCAGGAAGGGCACGAGATTTATGATCCGTGCTCTCCAGGTTCACGTTTCGGTGCCAAACAGGAGGATTTCCGTGCAGAGCTGCTGGAAGGCGTCTCCGGTTTGCATTTCCATACACTATGTCAACAAAATTCCGACGATCTGGAAACGACGCTGAACGCAGTGGAAGAGAAGTTCGGACAATGGCTGCCTCAAATGGAGTGGATTAACTTCGGTGGTGGACACCACATTACACGTGAGGATTATGACATTCCAAGACTGGAAGCATGCATCAAACGCATGCAGGACAAATATGGCCTGGAAGTTTATCTGGAGCCAGGGGAAGCTGTTGCGCTTAACGCGGGTTATCTGGTGACTTCTGTGCTGGATTTCCACAAAAACGGAATGGATATTGCCATTCTGGATACGTCAGCCACTTGTCACATGCCAGACGTACTGGAAATGCCATATCGTCCGCCGCTTGTTGGCTCCGGAGAAGCAGGAGAGAAGCCTCACCTGTACCGTCTTGGCGGTCAAACTTGTTTGTCTGGTGATGTCATTGGAGATTATTCGTTTGATGAGCCTTTGAAAGAAGGCGATCGTCTGGTCTTTGAAGATATGGCGATTTATTCCATGGTCAAAACGAATACATTCAACGGAATGCCATTGCCAGCCATCGCTGTAAAACGCAAAGATGGCGATTGTGAAGTTGTCCGTGAATTCGGATATCAGGATTTCAAAATGAGACTGGCCTAGTTAGCTATTATGTATATCATTAATAATAAAACCGGATTCCACGAATAGGAATCCGGTTTTTATGTTTTATCTTAGGAGTACTACAAGGACGATATGACTAAAGTGATTTATAATCTCGAATGATCACATCTATAACCCGTTTTCCCCAGTTGGATGACTCCGAACCTGGTTCATTCCAGGCATAAGTGATAAGTGCTTTCCATAATGCCCATCCTCTCGCACGGTTAATCATATCTTGGTCAGCATTCATTCGGCGGAGGAAAATATCACGACTCCTATCATCAAAAAAGTTCCATGCCATCACCAGGTCGCTGGAAGGATCACCTACGCCCATCGTTCCGAAATCAATGACGCCGCACAATCGGCCGTCTTGTACGAGCAGATTTCCTACAGCAACGTCACCGTGCAGCCAGAGTGGTGTGGCTTCATATTTTGTGGCAAGGGCAAGCTCCCATATTTCCAAAAACAGCTTTGGATCATACGGACTGGGTAAAACGTCAATGACGGATCTGGTGTCCTGGTCATAAACAGCCAGGTTTCCGCCGCGATGAAAATTTTGGATGCCTGCGGGAATACCTTGGCTTGCATCAATCGCTTCCAGTTCAATTAGAAAACCAGCGAGATCCTCAGCAAATGTGTTCAGATCCGTTATATTTTCAGCTGTGACTGTGCTGCCTTCAATCCATTGGTTAACAGACCAGGGAAGAGGATATTCTGCCGTAGGCTCACCTTTTGCAATCGGTGCCGGAATCGGCAAGGAGAGATAAGGCTTGAAAACGGGCAGCCACGTCAATTCCTTCTGAACAGCAGAGGCATATCGCTCATGACTCGGTAAACGAACAGTCATCTCATTTCCTAATCGATAGGTCCGATTATCGTGTCCACTTTTGTCCACGGGTGCTATGGTTAGGTGTTTCCACTCGGGAAATTGACGCTGGATCAGCTGACGTACCAGTTCAGTCGTAATTTCAATCATTTCACTCGCCCCCTGCGGAAGTCGTTAGGTGTTTGCTGATGCTGCTTTTTGAAAGACTGAATAAAGTGATTCACATGATTGAAGCCCACTCTATGGGCTATCTCCGTTATAGTATAGTCGGTCGAGCTTAATATCTCACAGCTTTTTTTAATTCGATACTTAATCAAGTAGGCATAAGGGGTCATATGAATTGTACGCTTAAAACTTCGGGTGCATTCCGAAACACTCAGATGAGCTGCATCCGCGATCTCCTGTAATGTAATCGGATCTGCATAATGACGGTGGATGAAACTGAGCATGAATTGAAGTCTCTCCTGTTGACGCTTCAGGTTCAGTGATGCTTCCTCTGTCGATAGCGAAAAATTGGAGATTATGGTCAGCCACAGCTGTACCGTCTGAATGGAAACCTCGTACTCCCAGCCCCATTGTTTGGTCATCTCAAATTTTTTTTTCACATCCCAAAGCATTTCAAGTACTTGAATTTCCCATGTAACTTCGCCTTTGAGTACAAGGGATACAAATGACGAGTTGGTATAGGGGAGGACATAGTTTTTCTCCATGGCACTATCCGAGTAGAAAGCCAGCAGTTTCTCCGGAAAATTAAAACTGACGTACTGTCCGTTATGCGTCAATTGGGTCGTAACATGAAGAATGCTTTTATTGATCAGAATGGCCTGACCTGTATGTAATTCATGATCCATCCCGTTAACCTGGATCACCAGTGTTCCTTTGGTAA
Source organism: Paenibacillus sp. FW104-T2 (assembly GCF_058789975.1). Taxonomy (NCBI): domain Bacteria; kingdom Bacillati; phylum Bacillota; class Bacilli; order Caryophanales; family Paenibacillaceae; genus Paenibacillus; species Paenibacillus sp. FW104-T2. The sequence goes on from NZ_JBYTCE010000021.1 coordinate 109,566, forward strand.
CCAACGTGATCTGTAGATCTTCATGCCAATGCAGGTCGTTAAACCCTCTCCCTTCAGGGATGCTATCGTGGACCGTATGCGTGTACATGATATAAGGGAAGGAAGTATCGGGATATTGGATGGTCTCATGTAAAGGTTTCTTCATGGGGTAAATTCCTCTCAAATGACGATATTTCGATATAAATGAAAGATTTAATTACACTAATGAACGATAAGTGGTGATATTATTATATCAGATCTTAAGGTTATCAATACAATCCTGTGCACAGACGATTGGATAAAACACCATGGAGGCCTTACATGTGAAAATCAAACAATCGTCGTTACCGCTTCATCCATATGTAATGCTTTTAATCAGCATCCTGTCTGTTTCGATCTCATCAATTATGATCAAATCATCAGATACGGCAACCGCTGTGGCTGGAATGTACAGATTGTACATATCCGTAATCATTATGCTTCCTTTCGTACCCTGGAAAACCCTTCGAATCTCTAAGATGAACAAGAAAGACTGGGTCACCGTAGTGGTAGCAGGGCTATTTCTTGGATTACACTTTTTATTTTGGATGGAATCCTTGGTCCATACTTCGGTGGCGAGTTCCATGGTCATCTTGTCATTGCAGCCTTTATTCGTAATGATTGGCTCCTATTTTATGTTCAGAGAACGAAACAGCATGCTAACGATCTTTTGCTTAATTGCAGCCCTCATTGGTTCAATCATCATTGCTTGGGGGGATCTGGGGATTTCGCGAGAGGCGGTATTAGGAGACGGACTATCCTTGTTGGGAACCATTTTGGTTTCTGTTTATATGCTTGCAGGGCAGAAGGTCAGTCGTAAGATAGACTCGAATTTATACAGTGTCCTTGTTTTTTTCCTGGGCGGGACCGTGATGCTGGTTTATTGCTTGTTCAATCAAATTCCTTTGGTGGGTTACCGTTCTTCGGATTGGACCTATTTCTTGCTGCTCGCCGTAATTCCAACCATTTTTGGTCAAAATATTTTTAACCTGCTATTAAAAACGATCGGCGCTACGACAGTTTCTGTAGGGATTATTGGAGAACCTGTTCTGGCAATTCTTCTGGCGTATCTATTTTTGGGAGAAACGATATCTGCATTTCAATTAACAGGCGGATTGATTACATTGTTCGGCATGGGCATGTTCTTTTGGATCCGCTCCTCAAGTCATTTCGCAGCTAAACAAGAATGGATTTAGTGTATGATATTGGAATAAACAAAAATGAGGAGATTTTTACACATGGCAACCATTGATGATTTTATGAAGCTGGATATCCGTATAGGAACGATAATTCATGCTGAGTTTTTTGCAGAGGCAAAAGTGCCGGCGATCAAGCTGGAGATTGATTTTGGAGAAGAGATTGGTATCAAGAAATCGAGTGCACAAATTACGAAAAGATATGAAGCGGAAGTGCTCATAGGGAAACAAGTTATTGCTGTTGTTAATTTCCCACCACGCCGGATAGCGGGATTCAAGTCGGAGGTATTGGTTCTAGGAGGGGTACCCGAAAAAGGGGATGTCGTGTTGTTAAAACCGGATACTGAGTTACCACCAGGAACACCAATAGCGTAAAAGATTCTCGGGTTAGCGATCGAACTAAAAATCATACGATGTAGAAGCATCAAATAACGACGTTATAAAGAGGCTATTTCCAGACATGTTTATCTGTCTGTGAAATAGTCTTTTTTTCATAGATAAAAGATATATAAATGGTTGTAATATTGTCATGTTAAGCGTGATTGGATCATAAGATGGGGAAATAAACTGGACAAGCGAGTAGGAGTGAGGAAGTCTTGAGTGTTCAACTTCTGATCAGTTATATTTTCCTTGGTTTGACGCTTGCTGCTCCCATTGGGCCTGTCAATTCAGCCCGATTGGACAAAGGCATCAAAAATGGTTTTTGGCATGCATGGATGGTCGGAGCAGGTTCCATGATCGCCGATGCTGCCTTTATGCTGTTGATTTATATGGGCTTGGTTCAATTTCTCAATATCCCCTGGGTACAAATTCTCCTCTGGCTCGTTGGCGGGTTCACGCTAACCTATACTGGCATCGAGAGTATTCTGCAACTCAACAAAGTGAAGCTGCATTCGGCCAAAAATCGCAAGGATTCCCTCTTTCACTGCTTCATGCTAGGATTTTTTATGTCGATCACCAGCCCGATGTCCATCATTTTCTGGTTAGGCATTTATGGATCCATTCTGGCCAAAACGGCAGTATCATTCGGGACAAGTCATCTCCTGATATACAGCAGTATGATCTTCATCGGATTGACGCTCTGGGATTTGCTTGTGGCGGGGTTAACTACAGGAATGCGGCGTTATCTTAATCAAAGAAGCCTCTCCATCATATCCGTTGTATCCGGTTTGTCTCTGGTTGGGTTCGGCGTTTATTTTGCCCTTCAAGGGCTGCGTGCATTGTTCTCGTAAAGGATGGGCGTACACCCAAATGCTTCAATTCTGGAGTGGGACAACGCGACACCGCCATGATAGGCACATAGACTGCTCTCATCAGTTATGCAGAAAACTGCATGATAATCAAACTGAAGGGACGATGTACTTTCATGCTGCGAACGATTGTTGTACCGAACAAGTACCAACCGATGCTGAACCTAAGAGAAACTGCCGAGGCCATACATTTTACAAAAAAGAAGTTTCAGGAACGATTGGAGCAGCATTTAAATCTCATACAGGTACCCTCACCTGTTCTTTTGCAAGAAGGTACAGGAATTAACGATAATTTGAACGGAATAGAGCGGATCGTTTCTTTCGATGCGTTGGATATGGAAGAAGGACAGATTGAGGTTGTTCAATCCCTAGCGAAGTGGAAACGGATAGCACTGAAGACATATGGCTTTCAGGTGGGTGAAGGATTATACACCAATATGAATGCCATCAGACGAGATGAGTGGATGGATAATTTGCATTCCATCTATGTGGATCAATGGGACTGGGAGAAGGTCATAGCAGAAGATCAACGCAACCTAACGACCTTGAAGGAAGAAGTAAGCAAAATCTATCGTTTGATTCAAGCAACAGAGCAAGAACTCTATACTCAATACTCATGCCTTGAGCCCATTCTGCCCGATCAGATTTTCTTCATCACAACACAAGAGTTGGAGGACCGATATCCGGATCTTACCCCAAAAGAGCGCGAAAATGAGATTACACGCCAATACGGTGCTGTGTTTATCATGCAGGTAGGTGGGGTGCTGAATTCAGGGATTGTGCATGACGGTCGTTCACCGGATTATGATGATTGGACGTTAAACGGAGATATTTTATTATGGTTTCCGGTGCTGGAGCAGGCTCTGGAAGTCTCATCGATGGGAATACGTGTTGATTCAGCTGCACTTGAAAAGCAATTGAACCTGAGTCAAGCGAACGAACGGGCCGCTCTTGATTTTCATCAATCTGTCTTGAATGGAGAACTTCCTTTCACGATTGGAGGCGGAATTGGTCAATCCAGACTGTGTATGTTTTTGCTGCGAAAAGCGCATGTTGGAGAAGTGCAGGCGTCGGTGTGGAATGACAGAACGTGGCGGGAATGCGAAGAGGGAAATATTCCTCTATTATAGATGGATTGAAGCGTTTGAAACAGGAAGAGGATATCCTTCGCGGGATATCCTCTTTTTTGCTACGTCTTGACCTTATGTTTGTTCCACCATCTTGTCATGATCCAGGTGACCAGAGCTATCACAAAAATCATGATCAAACTTACATAAAAGCCTACCCGGATGTCCGGTTTCATTAGTGTCCCACTTACCGCGCCCAATAACAGGAGTAGACCGGAAATGCCAAGTATGACATCCCTGGCGCGGATCTGAAGTATCTTGAAGGCAGCGATAATGATAAAGGACCAGTTATACATCTGCAATATACCGGCTGCGGTAGTGATGTACTCATATATCTTTCCTGGAAGCAGCAGGGCTGTCACTATAGAGGCGCATAAGCCAACCGCAGCAAGCACAAGGGAAGGTAGAGGAAGTTGTTTGAATTTTAATTTTGTTTTGAACAGCTTAGGCGCGTCTCCATCCTTGGACATGGTCACCAGAAGGTTGACGACAGCAAACAACGAAGCGCTCATGGCCGAAAAACCGGCCAAGATGATGGCGCCATTGAATACATGAGGAAAGAATTCCAAATGATATGACGATAGAGCCGTAACAAACGGGCTTTCCTTTTCATTCATCTTCGTATAGTGTACCATGAACACGGCCATGCCAATCGATAACATATAAAGGATGGAAAGGCCGGTTAACATCACCTTTCCGGCTTTTGGGGCATCCTTTTTATCCTGTAACTGGATGGACATGAGTCCGATGGTCTCTACACCGCCATATGCGTAAAATGCATAGAGAAGTGACGACCAGAAGGATGGAAACTTACCTGGGAACAGTTCAGCAGCTGAACTTGGCATGCCAGGCCGTTCATTGCTTCCCCCATGTATCCAGCCGAAGAGTGCTGCTGCAGCCAGTAGAATAAACATGACAATGGCTGCGGTTTTGACCACAGCGAGAACATTCTCAATCTTGTCAAACCACTGTGTCCCGAGTAGTACGACAAAAATGGAGAGTAAGGCGTAACCCGCCGCAAAAACCCAGAGTGGAATATTTGGAAACCAAAATCGGGAGAGAATGGACAACGCCGTCAGCTGGCTTCCCATGATTAAAATTTTGGTACTCCAATAGTTCCATCCACAGCCAAAGCGAGCCCAACGCCCAAAGGCTTTGCCGGCATAATAACAGAACGAACCTTCCTGAGGATCTGCAGTAGTCATTTTGGCCAGGAAGTGAAACACAATGTAGGTACCCAGAGCGGCGATCAAAAAGGATAACACCATTGAAGGTCCGGTTTGTTTGATCCCTATTCCCGAACCCAGAAAGTATCCGGTACCAATCGTACAGCCGATGCCAAGCAGGGATAGCTGCCACCATTTTAAGTTTCCCTTCTCCTTACCTTCAGATGAAGAGGAAGCATCTTGTGCAGCACAACTTAAATCCGTCAAAGTAGGTACACCTCTCCTTCTCAGATAAGGTGAACCACTAGGAGATAAAATATGCCTCCACTTGTTACTTACGCTTTGCAGTGAAAAAATAAGGAACGTTGACACGGTTCTGAATGGTGTCTTACAATCTAAACGTCATTACATGGTGTCTAATCCCACAACCGTCTACACCCATAGAAAATCAAGATGGATCCGTCTCAATAGAGTTAAACTTGAATGTCCAAGTTATGGCTGTATTCTATGAATAAATAAATCGGAGGGTTCTAACGCATGAGCGAATCTAATCAGGAGTACATCGTACTCACTGGTGCAAGGGAGAACAACCTCAAGAACGTTTCTTTACGCATCCCCAAGCGTAAAATTACGATCTTCACCGGAGTATCCGGATCCGGCAAGTCATCGATTGTCTTTGATACAATTGCGGCAGAATCCACTCGATTGTTGAACGAAAACTTCAGTATGTTCGTTCGTACGTTTCTGCCTCGTGTTCCCCAGCCAGATACCGATGCCATTGAAAATCTGAGCATGGCGGTGATTGTGGATCAGAAGCGGCTCGGCGGCGGATCTCACTCCACAATGGGAACAATCACCGATATTTCACCTATCCTTCGTCTTCTATTCTCTCGCGTTGGACAGCCTTATGTCGGGCCAGTAAACATGTTCTCGTTTAATGATCCGCAAGGCATGTGTCCCGAATGCAACGGAATCGGACGCAGACTTGGCGTGGATATGAGCAAGGCTGTGGACATGGAGAAATCTTTAAACGAAGGGGCGCTCATGCTCCCGGATTATGCCGTCGATGGCTGGGATTGGAACATGGTGCTGCAATCAGGAGACTTTGATCCAGATAAGAAGTTAACCGAATACTCCGAAGCGGAATTAGACCTTCTTTTATATGGTAAGGCAAGAAAAGTAAAGATGGATTTCGCTGGCAAAGCAACGAATATTACCGTAGAAGGTGTTATTGAGAAATTCACGAACAAGTACATCAAGCAGGATGTGAAGACGAAATCGGAACGTACTCAAAAAGCGGTTATGCCGTTTATCTCTGAAGGTCCTTGCTCCAGCTGTAACGGTGCGCGACTTAGTCAGGCAGCACTCAGTTGCAGAATTCATGGATTGAATATTGCGGAGATGTCTGCCATGGAAGTGGGCCAGCTTATTCGCGTCATCCGGGAAATGAATGATGCCGTTGCAGCACCGGTCATCAAGTCTTTGTTGGAACGGCTGCAGCATCTAGTGGATATTGGACTGGACTACCTGACATTGGATCGTGAGACTGATACGTTATCCGGCGGCGAGTCGCAGCGTGTCAAAATGGTGAAGCACCTAAGCGGCAGCCTTGTCGATGTCACCTATATCTTCGATGAGCCCAGTGTTGGCTTGCACCCTCGTGACGTACACCGATTGAATGAATTGCTTCAAAAGCTGCGCAACAAAGGTAACACCGTGATAGTTGTTGAGCACGATCCGGATGTCATCAAGGTTGCGGACCATATCGTGGACGTCGGACCTTACGCTGGTAAACGCGGTGGTACCATTGTATATGAAGGAAGTTTCAGTGGATTGCTGGAATCTGGCACCCTGACTGGCACACACATGAAGCGGCCTTTGCAATTAAAACACAACTGCAGGCAGCCATCTGGCAAACTGCTTATTAAAGATGCAACGTTGCATAACTTGCAGAATGTAAGTGTTGATATTCCGACCGGAGTGCTTACTGTCGTTACAGGTGTTGCCGGATCGGGAAAAAGTACGCTAATCAACGAAGTATTTCTCAGTCAGCATGCAGATGCAATAGTAATCGACCAGTCAGCAGTAGGTGTATCCACACGGTCGAACCCGGCAACGTACACGGGCATTATGGATGACGTACGCAAAGCGTTTGCCAAGGAAAATAAGGTGAATCAGGGCTTGTTCAGCTTCAATTCCAAGGGAGCGTGTGACAACTGCCAAGGACTTGGTGTCTTATATACAGACCTTTCCTTCCTGGACAGCGTGAAGCTGCCATGCGATGTATGCGAAGGCAGAAGGTTCAAAGACGAAGTGTTGGAATACAAACTTGGTGGCAAGTCGATTGCTGAAGTGCTGGAAATGACCGTTGAGCAAGCGCTCGAGTTTTTTCAATTAAAAGAAGTGGTACGCAAGCTTCAGGCGATGAGTGACGTCGGATTGAACTATATTACACTTGGCCAGCCGTTAAGCACACTCTCAGGCGGGGAATGCCAAAGAATCAAACTCGCTAGTGAACTGCACAAAAAAGGCAGTATTTATGTAATGGACGAGCCGACGACAGGTCTTCATATGTCGGATATTGGTCATCTTCTGGAGATCATGAACCGTCTCGTGGATGCAGGCAACACGGTTATTGTGATTGAGCATAATCTCGATGTGATCAGCCAGGCCGATTGGATTATCGATATGGGACCGGATGGAGGAAGCAAGGGGGGACAAGTTGTATATGAAGGTATTCCTTCACAGATTATCCATGCAGAACAGTCGATTACTGGGCGATACTTGTCTATGAATTGAAACATTATTGGCTGTCCAGCCATACGATTCAGAACGTCTGATGATTACTTGGCATAAATGGAAAAGGAACATACTTACGGAGGTTACTTTTATGTTTATCAGAGAGATTGAAGAAAGAGATAATCAACAGGTGGAAAATCTGATCAGAACGTGTTTGATCGAATTTGGCGCGAACAAACCAGGGACAGCCTGGACAGATCCACATTTGGGAGATTTCTATCATCTGTACCAAAATGCGCGGTCTAAATATTGGGTAGTTGAGCAAGATTCTACGGTCGTAGCGGGCTGTGGTATAGGTCCGATTGACGGTTATCCTCAGATTTGTGAGTTGCAAAAAATGTATGCATTCAAAGAAACGAGAGGTACAGGTATTTCAAGAGAATTACTGCACGTTGTCCTTGATTATGCGAAAGATCATTATGAACAATGTTACCTGGAAACGCTGAGCAATATGACTGCAGCCAACAAGTTTTATGCGAAAAATGGATTTATTGCATTAGACAGGCCCTTGAATGGATCTGAACATTATGCATGTGATACTTGGTATTTGAAAACATTGTAAGTGATCTGATTATCTCGAAATTTGCATTACCGGTAGACCCTGAGGATAGGGTTTATCGGTTTTTTATTTAACCACTGCAGGCGAGCTAACAGTAGCTAACTGCACAGGATTACCTTTTTATGTATAATCAGAGTGTAAAGTGGATTATCCATGACTTTGTTAATAGGATTTAATGGAGGAGGTAATTTATGCTCGCTATAATCTTAATTTTGGGTTTGCTCTTTATTGTTGTTTACTTGCGTGCGATCTATATGAAGCTTGAAAGAATAGTTGAGGTCTTGGATCAAAAATCGGAGTAATGGGACTAGATTGCAGTGCGGCTGCAAATCTTTTTCATAAGAAGTTACTTATCCTTGAAGCGTTACATAATAGAGATCAATGAAGAGTAGCTGCAGCGGGCAGCTGCTCTTTTTCATTTTGAAGCACGATTTTGATCTGCTTGAGCTAAAATATGCATCTATATGATTAGTGGTTTCGGATAAAGGTGACTTTGCTCTGCCTTTACGTAGTTCTTAAATTTATAGCATAGGAAGCTTAAAAAACTGCATACAGACATTTCAAGACGAGTGGTATTCTAAATTCGATATGTGTAGCAGATTGGCAAAGACAACTTCTCGAGAAGAAAGAAGGACTGATGTATGTTTACATTAGACGAAAAAACGGAATGGGTAAATCACGTTGTAGACAAAATCACGGCAAAAATGGATTGGGTCAGTGTTAAATCCAAAAACAAAATCCCATATACGACCATTGATGGAGAACATGATGACAGATCAGTCCATAATTCAACCCATTCAGCTGACGACGGAATATGCTGGTGGACGAATGGATTCTGGGGAGGCATGATGTGGCAGTTGTTTAATGCAACTGGAGAACCCAAATACAAACAAATTGCTGAAATCTCTGAAGTGAAATTGGATAGCTGCTTCCAGAAATTCGATGGGCTGCATCATGATGTAGGATTTATGTGGCTGCCGACGAGTGTCGCGAATTATAAACTTACAAGCAATCCGGAATCCCGCAATAGGGCCCTGCATGCAGCCAACCTGCTTGCTGGCCGGTACAATCCGGCAGGAGAATTCATCCGAGCCTGGAATGATATTGAGGGTGAAGACACAAGGGGATGGGCGATCATTGATTGTATGCTTAACATACCACTTTTATATTGGGCCTCCAAGGAAACAGGTGATCCGCGTTTTCAGCACATTGCGATGAAACATGCCGATACCTCCATGAATACTTTTGTAAGACCAGACGGTTCAGTTAACCATATTGTTGAATTTGATCCGGCGGTGGGTGGGGTCATCAAAACCTACGGAGGACAGGGATACGCGGAGGCTTCCTCTTGGACTCGGGGACAGAGCTGGGCATTGTATGGTTTTATGATGAGCTATAACTGGACGCAAAAAGAGGAGTATCTGGATACGGCTAAACGAGTAGCCCACTATTTTATCGCGAACATTCCTGAACACGGAATCATTCCTATTGATTTTAGGCAGCCTGCAGAACCTGTACTGGAGGATTCAACAGCAGCGGCCATCGCTGCCTGTGGCTTGATTGAGATCGCCAAGATTGTTGGAACTCACGAGAAACAGTTATATCTGAATGCTGCGTTGAAGCTGCTCCAAACACTAGAACAGTTAAGAACCGATTGGACTCCCAGCTGCGATTGTATTCTGCAAAACGGTTCAGCAGCGTATCACGCCAAAAGCCACCATCAGTCTATTATCTACGGAGATTATTTTTTTATTGAAGCAATATTCAAACTAAAAGGCACAGATTTATATATTTGGTAGATTGATAACGATAAAGAAGAGAAACAACCCACAACCCAAAAAGTCGTGGGTTGTTTCAGGATTACTGAAACAATATCGTTGTATAATCTACGAATGAAAATTGTGCAGCACAAAATCTAAAAAAAACGTACAATGAGATGCAATAAGATCATATCTTCTACTGTGTGCTTATGTTCATTTTGGTATAGATCGAAATTTAGGTTGGACCCTATGTTCTCTATGAAGAGTTGAGTTGTTCATATTCGGCGTAGTTAAGGAAGGTGATTGTATGGAATACATAAAGCTATTACTCGCAGATGATGAACCCATCATATTGCGTGGGTTAAAAAAGCTGATATCCTGGGAACAGCTTGGGATCCGGATTGTGGCTGAAGCTAATGATGGGACCGAACTACGAGATCTGATAGCCAGACATAACCCCCAACTTATTATTAGCGATATCAGTATGCCAGGTGGAAGTGGGATAGATGTGATTACGGAGTTGAATGAACAAGGGTACCGCGGCAAGGTTATATTTATTAGTGCTTTTCAAGAGTTTGGATATGCCCGTCAAGCGATTCAGTTAGGGGCACTGGATTATCTGGTAAAGCCAATAAATAAAATTCAGCTGGAGAGGGTAGTTGGCAAAGCCGTATCTATGATCCGAGAAACCTCGGACGGTGAACGGAACAAAAAGATGTTATCTTATTATGAAGAAAAAAATCGAGCCAATACCATTGAGCAGCTTCTTGACGGATTACTGGACGGTGATACAAATACCATAGCTGATTTGATACAGCTGGGTGTGATCGTAGTTAGCCGATTTACTACCGTTTGTGTTTTGGAAATGGACGATTATGCTGCCACCTCCCGGTGGGAAGAACGCGAGCGTCACTTGGTCAACTTTGCAGTGTCCAACATTATTCGAGAGACATTGGACCAAGAACCGTTGAAGGGAACAGGCTTACTAGTTCAAAAGGAAGGATTGTTTACCATCCTGGTTCAGCATGAGGAGAAGGATTACCCTCTTCAATTAGCACAAGACCTTCGTCATAGGTTACAGCAATATTTAAAGCTAAGTGTCTCGTGCGGAGTTGGTACGAGCATGGCAGGCATGGAGAAAGCAGAAGAAACTTACCGCGAAGCATTGAAAGCGCTTCATAGTAAGTTCTTTACGGGAACTAATCAGGTTATTCGTTATGGGGAAGCACTCACGGACACGAATAAAGAGTACAGGTCCATAACCGTTCTTCAATCCCATTTAGTAAATGCATTAACGTGTATGGAACGAGAAAAGATCGAACCGCTGATTAAGGAACTCCTTGAACAAATCAGGATACAAGCGGGAAACAACAAAAACCTCGTGCTTACAGGAGTATATAATGCAGTTTTGACGTTGATTCAGGAATTGGAGAAATTCGGTGGAGAGTTAGAGGATTACCAACGAGGCTTGCTTGAGAAATGGACTGACTGTGTCTCTTATGCAGATGTTGCTCAAGAAGTCGAAGCGGTGTTAACGGAAATGCAGCAGAAACTTGCGAGTAAGGTGTCAGGAAAAGAACGTGCGTTGCTTACGAAAGTCAAATCGTATATTGAAGAAAACTATGACAGTAACATCACACTGGAATCCATGGCTGCCCTAGTCTATATGAACTCCTACTACTTCAGCAGTTTCTTCAAAAAGCACACCGGTCAAAATTTCAAAAACTACGTCACAGAAGTACGTATGAGCCACGCGCTAAAGCTGCTTATGGAGACGGAACTCATGGTTTATGAGATTGCCGATCGTGTGGGCTACAACAACGTAAGGCACTTTAGTGATATGTTCAAGAAAAAATATGGAAAGGTACCGCAAGACTATAGGCAGTCTTTCCGTCAGTTCGAAACATAACGAATAAAGAAGGTGTTTCCTTCATGCGTTTCTTGACCAAAAGCATTTTTGTCAAATTTTCAGCTTCTTTTATTTTGGTGGGGCTAATCCCACTCTTTGCGCTAAGTTATTTCTCTGTGCAAATCTTCTCAAGCTACGTGGAACGGTACACCACGAGTAATCAACAACAAATGATTATGTATATGAGTTACAATCTGAATTCAGCTTTTCAACAATATAATGATATTTCCAAGCTCATGTATAACGTACGCTACGAGGGTTTGGCCGAAAACATAAATCAAAATCAGACGTTCAATGTCAATGAGCTGGAGCAGATCAATTCAATTCCCATCGACTCGTTTCTGAAGACATTATTGTTTAGCGACAATTATATATCAGCTGCTTATTTTATGAGATCGTCAGACGGCAAAATCTACTCTCAAGAAAGAGAGAATAGAGGCCTGACAGAGGATGCACTTCCGGTTCATGAATGGAAAGAAACGATGAGAAGCCAGCCTTCCAAGGCTGCGCTTTTTCCGACGCATAAGGATGATTACTTTATTGGTTCCAAACGCGAAGTATTTACACTTGCACGCAATCTGATTGATACCTCCGGACGTCTTACACGTGAACCTAAAGTGGTTGGAACGCTCTTCCTGGACGTCGATACCACCATGTTCCAGCAATTCCTGAATGAGCTCTCTCTCGGTACTCAGGATGAATTAGTTCTGCTCAATGATCAGGATGAGATGTACTTCAGCAACCAAAAGGATAGAACACTGGATGAATTCATCTCCAAAAGCAAGGATGCTGAAATGTTAGTACTCCGGGAAGACATCCCTTTTATTGAAGGTCAATTAGTTGCAGTTATTCACCGAGCAGGGTTGTTTGAACAGCTTTTCTCCGCCAGGGCTACCGTATATCTGGCCATCCTCATTTGCACCGTTGTATTAATTGTCATGGGAGCTTGGTTTTCACGGCGGCTCGCAGCACCTATTCGCAAGCTAATCCAGCAGATGACCGTAGTGGAGTCCGGGAAGCTGAGTGCCAGACTCCCTGTAACGAGCAACGATGAAATAGGCAGACTGACCCATGGATTCAATCGAATGGTTGAGCGGTTGCAAGTCCACATTGATGAAGCTTATATCGCTCAGATCAAACAAAAGCAAACTGAACTTAATGCACTAAAAAGTCAAATCAGACCGCACTATCTGTATAATACGCTTGAAGTGATTCGCATGAATGCAGTAGACAAAGATGCGGAAGAAGTCGCTGACATGATTCACTCTTTGTCCAATCAACTGAAATATGTCATTGACTACGGAGAAGATCGTGTAAGTCTATGGAGAGAAGTTGAACATCTGCATGATTATTTCTACATCATCTCCATTCGTTATGAAAACAGATATGTACTGCATTGTGACATTGCTCCTGACGTGCAGATGGAATGGCCGGTCTTGAAATTATGTTTACAGCCTATCGTCGAAAATGCCATTCAGCATGGACTTCGTCAAAGGAAAAAGGGGACGGTAGGGATAACGATAGAGAAGCAAGAGCGTAATCTGGTCATTGTTATTTATGATAATGGTATAGGCATATGCGAAGAGAAGCTGAAAAGCATTAATGAAGGTCTGTATACGGCCAATCCGCATAACAAATCAGTGGGACTGAAAAATGTACATGAAAGAATTCGATCGATGTATGGAGAAAATTATGGTCTCTCTGTGAGTAGTCAGGAAAATATCGGGACGTCCGTGCAGCTCAGCTGTCCTGTTCCTGAATAGGTCCCTTGAAGAGCGAATGAACGTGTCCGCTCTTTTTTTATTCTTAAATTTACTGCACATGAGGCTTTAAAAAGTTCATACAAACCAAAACCAGGCAGTGCTATTCTAAATACGAAAACGCTTACCTATAAGGAAAAGCTGTTTGAACTTTGTTGATATGGAAGGGAGTTATGTACGTTATGCTGAAATCAAAATTCAAGTTATCGGCTTTGCTGCTTGCAGTGACTATGACCTTAGGTGCTTGCAGCACAAGCAGTAGTCCGAATTCCGATGAAAACGGGTCAACAAGCAGCAAGGACAAAGTAAGTTTCACCATTGGTTATGCTTCAGGGGATCCTGCTGCCAAAAAAGCGATCGCTGATTCCATCAAAAGATTCACGGAGGCTAATCCGAGTATTGAACTTAAGGATATGAGCGAGAACACAAGCAATTCCTACCTGGACTGGTTAAAAACTAAGGATGCGGTTGGAGAGTTCCCTGACCTTGTTGAGATGAGGGATACAGAGGTCTTTGCCGATGCAGGTAAAATCGTGGAACTTCCTTCTGACCTGATTGAGCTGTTTGATTCCCCACCTGAGGTTGACGGAAAGATTTGGAATGCTCCCATAGCCAATAATGTGCCCCAAGGAATCATATACAGCAAAAAGGCATATGCCGATGCAGGGATTAGTGAGCTTCCCAAAACGTATGATGAATTCATTGCTATCCAAGAAAAACTGAAGGCCTCTGGTATAACCCCGATCGTTGTTGGAGGGAAGGATATTTTTCATATGGGGTTCTGGGTGAACAAGTTTCTCATTGATGAGGTATATGCAAAAGATCCGGATTGGAATTCCAAAAAGACAGGGCAGTCTGTCAGCTTCGCAGATGAAAACGTCGTGCAGGCGATGACGGATTATAAAGTGTTGTTCCAAAATTATGTAGACAAAGGTTGGTTAAGTACTCCTGATAACCAAACAGCTTCTTTTCTAATCACAGGAAAGGCGGCACAACTATACTCGGGTACCTGGATGTTCTCACAGATCGAAGAAGCAGATCCAAGCTTTGAATACGGTTTCTATGCAGTTCCGGACCGGGAGGGTCATGTGAATGTGATCGGACTTCCATCACCTGCCGGTTGGACACTTTCTGCTGAGGCAGCCAAGGATCCGAAGAAGACGGAAGCAATCAAGAAGTTCATTCGTTTCTTCTTCGAGCCGGAGCAGTATTCTCAGTATCTTGCAAGTGTTAACGGTATCCCCTCTACGCAAGCAGAAGTGACCTATGAAACCGGAGAAGCGATGCAGACGGCCCTTGATCTGATGTCAGATCCGAATGTAACAAAGTCCTTGGCGATTAACAATTGGTGGGGAGAGAACTTAATACCGCCACAATTCCGAAACTGGTTCTATAAAAAGCTGCAGGAAATGGTCCTGAATGATGGTGATGTGAAAACGTATATGGAACAGGTTGATACGGAATACGATAACCAGGTCAAGGCAAATTCGATGTAAACTAATTCGCGGGGGACCGCTACGGAGTGGTTCCTCCTTGAATAAGGAAGGAGTATATGAAATGGGAATACCTGCATCAACGGATAAAGCAACTTTGGCAGCTGTATCCGCTCGAAGACGGAAGAAAAAGCATCATCCTTTTGCTGTTGTTTTTATACTTCCGTCGTTAATTCTGTACACGCTATTTGTTATTGTGCCTACTCTGGGAAGTGCATATCTAAGCTTTACGTCCTGGGATGGCATAAGTGAAGATATCCGCTATATCGGCTTTGCTAATTTTATTGAGATATGGAGCAGCCCGAGGGTTCATAATGCCCTCAAAAATACGCTTATCATGACGGTGAGCCTGGTTGTGCTGGAAAATATCGCTGCGATCGCCATGGCCCTCATGGTGGACAAAGTCCGTTGGTTCAAAAATTTGTTTCGGAGCATATTTTACTTTCCTACCTTACTGAGCGGAATCGTAATGGGCTTCGTTTGGGCGATGATCCTGAATTACAACTTTGGTGTGGTGAATCAAATTCTGAACCATATTGGCCTTGGGAGCTGGACAATGGATTGGTTGGGTGATCCCAAGTACGCTATGCTGTCCGTGATCCTGTCTACCGTTTGGAAGGGGGCTGGTTACTACATGATCATTTATTTGGCGGGACTTCAGAGCATTCCTACAGAACTGTCCGAAGCGGCCAATATAGACGGTGCAAATGGCTGGCAGCAATTTCGATTCATTACCTTCCCACTGCTTGCCGGGTCTGTTACCGTATGTATGGTTCTTTCAATGATTAGTGCGCTGAAAATATTCGATCAAATTGCAGTAATGACCGATGGAGGGCCTGGTTTCGCAACAGAAACACTGACATATATCATCTACAAAGTCGGTTTCGGGGAGTTAAGACAGGGCTTCGGGACAGCTCTTGCCATGGTGTTATTTGTGATTATTCTTGTTATCACCGTGATTCAAGTGAAAATCCTCCGCAAGCGGGAGGTGCAGTATTAACATGACTATGCAGACACGCAAAAAAACAACGGATGTCATTCTCTTCGTCGTTATTCTGATATTCGCTATCCTGTTCTTTTTTCCCATCTTCTTTAATTTAATGTCTGCCTTCAAAAGCAATGGTGAAATCATGCGAAATGCACTCTCATTACCAACTTCGTTGTACCTTGAGAATTTCAAGTATCTGTTGACCGAGACGGAGTTCCCGAGAGCGATCCTGAATAGTCTGATCCTGACCGTAGTCTCCATTGTGATGCAGATATTGATCATTCCTATGGCTGGTTATGCCATTGAAAGGAGAAATGCCAGATGGACAAATTTTGTATTTCTCTACTTCCTGGCAGGGATGATGATTCCATTTCAGGCATACATGATTCCTTTATTTAAAGAATTGAAAATGCTGGGCCTCTATGGAAGCCTCGCTGGGCCAATATTGGTTTATATCGCAGGGGCTATTGGATTTGGTTGCCTGTTGTATACCAGCTTTGTTAAGGGGATTCCAAAGGAAATTGAAGAAGCTGCGGAAATTGACGGATGCAGTCGTTACAGCATTTTCTGGAGAATTGTATTCCCGCTGCTCGGACCGGTGACAGCTAGTATGATTATTTTAAACGGTTTGGGGATCTGGAACGATTTTCTCATGCCAATGCTCGTTCTTCCTTCAGGTGAGCCCAAAACCATGGTTGTTGAAATTTACCGCTATATCGGTGAGTTCTCCTCCAGATGGGATATGATATTTGCTGGAACTGCCTTGTCGGTGGTACCCGTGCTGATCGTTTTTGTTGCTCTGCAAAGATACTTTGTGAAGGGGATCTCTGCCGGAGCAACCAAGGGATGAAATCATAAGAATTCTTGTAACAACTGAAGAACTAACGGTATGATAATAAAAACGGATAAAAAAAGAAATGAGCCAGTCGCCAAAATAATTCACGTGACTGGCTCATTTAGGTATGGAGATGCTCTAAACCAGGTAACCCATGATCAATAGAATCGATAGAGTCGTACGCCGTGCGAAGGAATATTCATCTGTAGAACGTCTTCAGTAAGTTCGGCTGGCGTTTCATTCCACAGCTCGGTGCCCGAGGTGAAGCCCGTAAGACCGATGTCATCAACAGACAGACTTACCGGGAGCTCTGAATCACCTACATTGAATAATGCAGCATAACGGGATTGATCAGCGGCTTCTGCTGTCCAGACAATGAGATTACCTTGGCGCAGCGTTTCCTTGGCTCCATGGCTATCCTGATTCATGCGCAGCACTTCCTTGTTGGTTAACAGGGATAGGGTCCATTCGTCACAGTCGCGAAGCTCACCGCCGAAAATGAGCGGAGAGCGGAAGATGCTCCAGAGCGACATCATGGTCAGCTGCTCATCCCGTGTGAAACGAGTCCAGCGATCCGCGCCACCTCCGTCAACGGACCGGATGCCGATATGGCCGAGCGGGAGCATGTCGCAGTCCGGCCAGCATCCCGCCTTAGGGATACCTTGCCAGGTTCGGCAGCGATCAAACATATCCAGCAGCAGCGGCCATTGATCCCAGAAGTCATCCGTGACCCGCCACATATTGGCATGTTCAGCGAAGAACGCGGAGTATTCCACAGGAGCTGGACCAGGAGAGAGACTCAGTACCATAGGCCGGCCGCAGCGTTCGATAGCTTTGGAGATTAGCTCGATCTCAGGCTGATGGGTATCATACAGCCTGGATGCAGCGATGTCGTCTACCTTGACCAAGTCCACGCCCCACTCGGCGTAGAGTTCAAAAAGAGAGTCGTAATAGGCCTGCGCACCTTCCTTCGATGCGTCAACACCATACATGTCCGTATTCCATGGACAGATCGAATTGGTATGTGCAATATCACGTGCTGTAACGGTGGTATTCAGAATAGGGGTAGCT
Organism: Paenibacillus sp. FW104-T2; assembly: GCF_058789975.1. Taxonomy (NCBI): domain Bacteria; kingdom Bacillati; phylum Bacillota; class Bacilli; order Caryophanales; family Paenibacillaceae; genus Paenibacillus; species Paenibacillus sp. FW104-T2. The sequence continues at coordinate 127,497 of NZ_JBYTCE010000021.1, forward strand.
GCATGTGCAGCCTGCCTTGGAATCCCGCGCATAATGTGAATGCCGAATTTTAATCCAAGACTATGTACGTAATCGGCTAATGGCTTGAATCCTTGACCGCCTTCAGCAGAGGGAAAGCGGTTCTCAGCAGGCATAAGCCGGGAATATTCGTCCATCACCAAAGGAACAAAAGCCCGGTATTGAGAGGAATTTGCATAAGGTTCATACCATTGGATGTCGACGGTAATGTAGTTCCAGCCGAAGGGTTTGAGATGTTCAGCCATGTATTCCGCGTTCCCGCGAATTTCTTCTTCCGTTACGGCCGCACCGTAACAATCCCAACTGTTCCAACCAAGCGGTGGTGTGGGTGCTGCATGCTTGTGACTCATGTGTAATCTCCTTTGACTGATTAATTATTGCTCTGGTTAAGTTCATATTAATCAAGGAGATTAGCAATATCTATAGTAATCTTGGAAGCTGAATTGTACTATATTGCTGTTAATCAAAGAACAGTTTACGATAAGCAAGGCTCTCGCCTCCGCTGCGGAACTCCCCTGGTGTAAGTCCGGTCATGGTACGAAATGCTTTAATAAAATAACTTCCGCTGGAATACCCGGTACGCTCGGCAATCATGTCAATGCTATGTTCGGTTCCCCGAAGCAGTTCCATGGCTTTATCAATGCGAATGCGAGTTAAATAAGCTACGGGAGTAAGTCCCGTGCTGGCCGAGAAACGCCGAATCAGATGATATTTGGACAAAGAGACATGCTCGGCTAACTGATCAATACTAATCATTTGTGAATAATGCTGCTCTATAAATTCAGCTGCACGCTTGACGTTATCCGGCCATGTATGCTTGTTCCGCAGAGTCGTAACCTGTAATCTGGCCAGCTCAGTCATGAATTGATATACCGAGGAAGATGCGATCAAGGGATCGGAGATTCGGCCTGCTGCTGCATCATTTACAATCATTCGCAACAACTTAACTGGTGCACAGTCTGCTGGGAGATAGGGGACTTCCCCTGCTTCGCGCAAAAATTTACGCCAGTGAGGCAGAATTAGATTCGGCCGGAAGAGCAAAAACAGAAATTCCCACGGTTCTCTGGATTCAGGGTGATAGTAATAGCGATGGGGTCCAGGGATCTCGGCAAGAAAAGCCTGTCCGGCAGAGACACAGTGCTGCTGTTCTCTTGATTCGTATACTCCCTGACCAGAAAGCGTGTACTGGAAAAGAAGGAGAGGCCCATCGCTTCGTGTCAATCCATCCCAATGATAGGAAGGATTGCTGATGCTATCAGAGCCTGCCGCATATAATATACATAGTTGCAGTTCCGGATCTTCAGCGAATCGAAAGCCATATGTACCTTTGGGTATGTCCATAAATATCTCCTTATGGGTCTAAGAATATATGCGATCTAGCTTGTGGAATAAGTATGATTATAATAGAAATCGTGACCGTTTGTTATGTTTACTGTTCGCACGGGAGTATTTCATGAATTTGACCATGAGCTGGACTGATGGATGAAACGTTCCAAAATTCTTTTGGTCAAAGGCATGAAGATATTCAATATGAATCCGCCTAAACAAACGGTTAGGATCGTTCCCATCCCGATGGGTCCTTTTAGGATCAACGCTAATCCAAGAAAAATAAGATAAATGCACGTTCTGGCTACAAAGAGATTCGTTCGCATAAGTTCCTGTACAATTAATGTTAATCGGTCCAAAGGAATCGGTGCAAAATGGGTCAATAAGTATGTGGCAGTTCCTATTCCAATGAGGATCAGGCCGATGACCATGTATGCCCATTTAGTTAGCCATAACTCAGGTACAGTCCAGCTATGCAATAGAAAAAGCCAAATATCGATGCCAATTCCCGTAACTAATGCGGTCAACAATCCTAAAACTTCCGGTCTGCTTCTCCGTATGAGCGAATTACAACATAACAGAAGTAACGCTATGATAATCTCCCAGCTGCCTACAGAGAGCCCCACCTGAACAGATAAACCTACCAAAAGAGCGTCAAACGGGGATGTCCCGAGATCGGAATGGATTGTGAGTGAGATCCCAAGAGTCAATATCAAGATTCCAACGCAAAAAAATACATATTTCAACTTAATCCACCTCATTTTTATGTTTTTTTGTTGCAAATACAACATGTTTGGAGTAGATTTAATATAACCACTTTTTATTGCATTTGCAACAAAAAAGTGAGGGTTCAAAGTGGAAATAGGACTACGAAAAAACTGTTTATTTCATAAAGGGGCGATATCTTTACATGACAATAAAAATTATAAAGTGCAGTCGTGAAGATCTGCAGACACTCCAAAAAATCAGTATAGACACGTTTCATGATACATTTAAAGATCAGAATACGCCTGAGAATATGGAGGCATATTTGGCAAAAGCATTCCACTCGGAACAACTGGAAAGGGAGTTGGCTAATCCATCTTCAGACATTTATTTTGTATATTTCAACAAAGAACTAGCTGGCTATTTAAAGGTCAATGTCGATGATGCACAATCCGAGAAAATGGGGGAAGAGTTCCTTGAGGTTGAGAGGATCTATATTAGAAGCCAGTTCCAAAACCATGGGCTGGGTAAGCATTTATTGAATAAAGCAATCGAAATAGCGATGGACAAGAACAAAACCAAAGTATGGCTAGGGGTATGGGAGAAAAACAGGAAGGCCATTGCTTTTTATCACAAGATGGGATTTATCCAGACAGGAGCCCATTCCTTTTATATGGGGGATGAAGAGCAGACCGATTTTATGATGAGTAAAACTCTCGTATAGCATAGCAAAACTTCGCAGTTCCTGCATTGTGAAATCAAAAGATGAGTACAGAAAAAAAAGAACCTGAATGCTGCATTCAGGTTCTTTTTTATGGTACACGCAGGGAGAGAAAGCTTACTGATAAATGAATGATTGATTTCACTCACATGGCCTCTTCAATCTCTGGCAACACCTTGGGCACTGAAGAGGATCTCATTCGTTGATTCACATACAGAACGAGGCCAAGAGCGATCCAGCCCGTACCAAGAAGCAAAGAGGAAGCTTCAAGTTGAGTGATAAGATATAGAATGAACAAGGCGCCTAACAAGGGAAAGACCATTCTCACAATCCAGTCCTGCACACTGCGTTTTTTCTCGCGAATGATGTAGTGACAGATGACGGAAAGATTAACGAACAGGAAGGCCGTTAGCGCACCGAAACTGACAAACATGATGGCTGTCTCCAGACTAATGAATAAGGCAGCCAGGGAGATGATGCTGACCAGCACAATGTTGAACACAGGTGTACGGAATTTGGGGTGAACAGAACTGAATTTCCGAGGAAGCAAGGAGGATCTACCCATGACAAACAGCAGCCTTGAAACGGTTGTCATGGAGGACATGCCCTGTGCGAGCACGGAGAAAATAACGACAAAGGTGAAGATGGATGCAAGCGTTCCTCCGCCTATAACCTGCATTAATTCGAATCCTGCAGCGTCCATATGTGTAAAAGTGAACGAGGGATACATTTGTTGAATTAAATATGCTGTTGCAAAATACATGATCCCGGCGACGCTAACGATAATCAGGATGGCCCGAGGTATCGTTTTTTCGGGTTTTCGCGTTTCTTCCGCCATCGTTGTAATGGAGTCAAAACCAAGGAAAGAGAAACAAACAAGAGATGCACCCGCCATTACGGCGGAGAAAGGAACCCCTTCTACGGAATGAAGAGGATTAAATCCTGCGGATACCCCTTGTGTCACTGCTTTGTATACAAGAAATGCACAGAACCCTGCTATAAAAATGATCTGCATCAGAACAAAGATTTTGTTGACGTTTGCTGACGTTTTGATGCCGATGATGTTGATGGTCATCACAATTAGGGTTAGAAGCACAATCCAGACAGGAGAAGGGATGGAGGGAAACTGAGCATGTAGATTAATGCCAAACATGAGTACAGCTACAATGCAGGAAAACAAATAATCAAGCAGAATCACCCAGCCCACCAGAAAACCGATAAACGGATTCATGGCCTGGCTTACATAGGTATACGCCGAACCAGACACTGGAAAAGCTTTGGCCATCTGCCCGTAGCTGCCAGCTGTAAATAAAATGGCTACAAAAGCAAGGACATAGGCAGCCAGGAGCATACCTTGTGAACCCTCATGCAGCACGCCGAAACTTGTGAAAAAAATCATGGGAGACATCCAGGCCAGCCCCATGGTCACCACATGGCTCAAGGAGAGATTTCTTTTTAGTGTTATATTTTGTGACATTATAAAACCTCCTTCAGAATCGAGAATGATACATCGTAATGCTATGTCATGACACTTCACATTTTTACAGGGGTTTTATCAAAAATCAAGTTATTTTTTTAGAAATATACGAACATTAGTGCATTTTCTATAGTACGTATTTCGTTATTTTGAGAAGAATATGAAAAAAGTGCAAGTGTAATTGGTTTTTTTATCGCATATTTTAAAAAAAGTATTGTGAAATGTAATTTTACGTGTTAGTATTCATAACATCAATTAAATAAAATGTTTTCTAGGG